>JACNIG010000093.1 GCA_014383215.1 Candidatus Desulfatibia vada
ATCGGATACTTGAGGCTGAACACGGATGTGTCAAAGAACGTAGAAAACATGTTCAGCGTCTCAAATACGTTAAACCAGAACTGCTGGCAACCGAACCCAATCAAGTCTGGTCGTGGGACATTACCAAACTTAAAGGCCCGGTAAAATGGACCTATTTTTACCTGTACGTGATATTAGACATTTTCATTGACATATTCCGGTTTGAGATTTATTTGTAATTTGGTGCTTGGAATTTGTGATTTTAGACACAAAATTCTAAGGCAGAGCCTAGGCCTCTGATCTGGCCCAAAGGACCAAATTTTTCAGGAGTAAACAAAGAAGGAGAACTTACCATGCCTTTAAAAAGAAAAGTAAAAGACAGAATGATTCCTATAGAAAATTATTCGACGATTGGCCCGGACGCGACCTTAAAGGAAGCGGCCCTGTCACTTAGAACCTCATATTGCGAATTGGAAACCGGTATGTGTACCGAAATCGGTCCCCGCACCGTCATGGTCGTTGATGACACCGGCAAACTCGTAGGAATTTTAGACTTTAATAGTTTTCTGGTAACACTGATCCCGGAAATCGCCGGAGGGCTGTCTGCCAAACTGGAAGCTCTGGGCGTTTCAATAGCCTTTGCGCAGGCCGATGCCGCCTCGTTGGACGAAGCCAGCCAGGGCTTCAGGGCGCGTGTTATCAAAAATGCCGGCACCAAAGTGCGCGACATCATGATGAAAATCAAAGGAACCATCGATGCCGGCGACAGCCTGCTGAACGGCCTGAAAAAGATGTTTCGCAATAAAATTACCGTGCTGCCGGTATATGAAGACGACAAACTGGTCGGTGTTTTAAGAGACACCGATTTTTTCCTGGCGGTCGCGGATATCCTGGAAGAATAAAAAACATACCCAAATTTTTTCATTCGAATTTCTTATCAAGAGTATTTTTCCTGTTAGTTTAAAGGAAAAATACTTTTGGGTTTTCACATCAGAATCTTTAATGACCACGTCAATACCGGCAACAGGTTTTCCAGACGCATCTTAAACCTTTCCCTTGATACCAATTTCTTCATCATACTGCTTTGTTCTTGCGCATACTGATTTTATTTGCTGGCTGGTTAATCCTTTTTCTTCCATCGCTCTTATCAGTCCCTCGGAACAATATCCTGCAAAGCCCGATTAAACTTCTACCAATGAAAAAACTTTTTATTTGATATCAGGAAACGCCAAGCTTTTCAGATTTAACTGTACGCAAACATATATCCACCGGACACAGTAAGAAAAATCATCAAACCGGCTGAAATCGTGCATGTTGCAATGCGGTTTTCTTGCAAAAGGCACGATTTTACTTTTCAAACACCATCGACCTTCCCCCTATCCTTATTAACTTGCTGGTTTTAAAACAAATATTGTTATTGGCACCAAATATGCTTAAGAGTCTTACCATAAAACATATTTTCGATTTAGCCGAGGTGACAAGATGCAACAGGAAGGCCGACAATTTATGCAGACGGATAACAGAAATTATAAGATTTTACTCTATAACTCTACCTTGGAACCTGATGATCAGGTTTTGGATGAATTTGCCTCGGCGAACAGTCCGGCAGCTTGCATCCAAAAAGCAACGATCAATACGTATGATCTTATTGCAATTTTTCATAACTATAGGTCGTTGAAAGAACGTTTCGCCCTGGTTGAGCTTTGTTCGATATTAAAACAAAGCAACCATGCCGGGCATATCCCGCTTTTATGTCTTCTTCCTTCTATACACAGAGGATTGCTGGAACAACTCCAAAATGCGCAGGTAGAATATGCCAGGTTTTATGATCCAGGCGATCCTAATTCCAAAGATAATCTCAAATCCCTTCTCACGATTCCATTTGAAGATTGTACGATAGAAAAGATACTGTCTGGGATATGTCCGCACATTAATTATTTTCCCATCAGCCGGCATCAGGAAATGTTATATTGCGGCGCCTATCGGAACCGGTTGGTTTTAGGGCCCCATCGGTTAAGACATTCGTGTGAAACAATAAAACATAAAAGCTGCCAGTATTTTAAATGCCCGAAAGGCTCTTAGTGGTTGCGATTCCAATGGGAGCGTTAGGAACTGCTCATGAAGGTTAGGAGGATTAAAAATTCGTAATGGAAAACGCCATAGTAACACGACCAAGCCCACTTGCATCAACTGAGGAACTACTCGTTGGGCATTCACCGAAGAAAAAGTTGAATCAATGGCTGGCCACCGGTATCTGTGGTAATGACATCACTTCTTCTTGTCTGTATGTTTCTGCCATCGCCGCTGTTTTTGCCGGCGTTCTGGCACCGGTAGTACTCCTATTGGTCGTTGTCCTGCTTTATCTTTACAAAAAGGTTTATACCGAGGTGGTTGAAGCCCTGCCTTTAAACGGCGGCACTTATAACTGTCTGCTCAACAGCACATCCAAATTTGCCGCCGCTCTGGCCGCCTGCATGACCATTTTGTCCTATATTGCCACGGCGGTGATATCCTCAAAAACCGCTGTTGAATACTTACATACCGTGTATCCAAACGTCAGTATCATCGGGGGTACCATCTTTGTGCTGGGTTTTTTTGCCGCGCTGGCGATCATAGGAATAACGGAGTCTGCAGTAGTGGCATTGACGATCTTTATCTTCCACATGTCCATCTTGGCGGTTTTCTGTATCTTAGGTTTTGTCAGCATACCGGCGGATTTCCACATTTTCAAAGCCAACCTGAGTACCCTTCCGGCCGGTGAAAACCTAATCATTGCAATTGCTTTGGGTTTTTCGGCAGCGCTTCTGGGCATCAGCGGCTTTGAGAGCTCAGCCAACTTTGTCGAAGAACAAGATGTGGGCGTCTTTCGCAAAACTTTGCGGAATATGTTGATTGCGGTGGCCATATTTAATCCCCTGATATCCGTTCTTTCTCTCAACCTTTTTCCATTAGAAGAAATTGTTCGGCACAAGGACTATCTTTTATCTGAAATGGCTCATTTAATGGGAGGGCAAACGTTTAAAGTAATTATTGTAATAGACGCTGCCGCCGTGCTCTCAGGCGCGGTATTGACGAGCTTTGTGGGAGTGACGGGTTTGGTGCAAAGGATGTCCCTCGACCAATGCTTGCCGCAATTTTTATTAAAAAAGAATCGCCGGGGGACTTCTCACCGCATTATTATCGGCTTTTTTCTCCTATGCTCATCCATTTTGCTGGTGACCAAAGGAAGTCTGCTTGCGCTGGCAGGGGTCTATACCATCTCCTTTTTGGGAGTCATGACACTTTTCGGCATCGGAAACATTCTTTTGAAAACGAGGCGCAAAGAACTCAAACGAACGTACCGGGCCGGCTGGCTCACAATTATCGTTGCGGTCATCGCGACCAGTCTGGGAATGGTGGGCAACGTTATCATCGATTATAAAAACCTTTTATACTTTCTCCAGTATTTCATTCCCACCGCCCTTTTGGTTGTGATTATGTATCTGCGCATTCCTATTCTAAGAACTATTTTACAAATGCTGAATAACCTGATGACCCGGGTTCTACTGTGGAGAACCACGGTGATCGACAGTATTATTGCCATCACCGAACAACGAGTAATTCTCTTTACCCGCGGCGGAAACCTGGCGCGGATGCACTCGGCCTTCAATTACATCGTCAACAATGAATCGAGCCGATCTGTTGTCGTGCTGCATCTCTATAATCATCCGGAATATAATGAGGAGTCCTCCCTCAAAGAAAGCCTGAAGGCTCTGGGAGAAATTTTCCCCATGCTAAAGGTAGAATTGGTTGTTCGAAAAAGCAAATTCGGGCCGGAGGTAGTTGAAGCCGTCTCTAAAGAATTCAAGGTGCCGGTAAACAACATTTTTATCGGTGCCCCCGAAGAGAAACACGCCTTTTCGATACAGGATCTTGGAGGTGTACGGGTAATTTTCTAAAAGTGAAAAGTATACACAGCTATAAGATAATAAAGGAGATTAAAATGTCAGCCCGGCTATTCCATATTTTCAGAAACAACCCTTTGGGCCGAGAAACGCTGCTCCAGTCGATTTGCTTTTGCGAAAAGGTGGGGGCCTCTCTTGTAATTTACATTCCCAGGCACACGAAATTTTTGATGCCTTTTGAAACAAACATGGTTCAGGTGGATCTCGACGGTTCTTATCTAATATCACCGGATACCGCCTTGATGCATGCAAACGATCTGATTGAAAAACGAGGGTTAACAGCAAAGTTTCTGAATTCTGACTATACCGGTGCTGCGGCGCTACCGGAAATACAACCAAAGTTCGATTTTATGACATGCCCACGCAGCGTCAGCGATTTATCTTCCAAAATCGGCCTGGGCTACTTAGGCCCGAGAGTCAGGCGCCTTGTAGGGTCGGCACAATTTCCTATCCTTCTAACCAGTCCGGCCTTTAAGGAATGGAACAGCATAGCGGTTTTTTTCGGAGGATCAGCAAATGCGGTTAAGGCGCTGAAATTGGGACTTCGTATCAGCAGAGTTTCCGGTTTGCCAATTAATGTTTTTACCCAGACGGAAAATACATCCCGTGAATCATATGAAAAAGTTATTGAAAAAAATAGTCTTGAAAAAGAAATGCGCCGCCGAATAAACGAGTGGTATATATTTGAACAGAACAGTTTTGAAGAAAACCTTTATCAAGTACCGCACGATGCCCTTGTGGTGCTGGGTGCCTACGGCCGCAGCCGTTTAAAAGACATGGTTTTTGGAAGAAAAATGGAAAAGATACAATCCACGCTTCCCAATAATATATTGATTGTAGGGCCGAACTATAAAGAGCCGAATTCGTCATTACCGGCATGGTTTCCCTCTTTAGGATAAAATAGCCGAGTTGCTCCCTTTTACGAAAAACAATCTGATATTAATGTGGAATGATTTATTGATTTTATTGAAATTCCAACATAATCTGTATGAACAGTGAATTGCGACCTAGCAATAATAAGATGAAAAATATTAAATTCTCCATAAAAGCCAAGTTTTTTATTATCATCCTTATCCCTGCATTGATACTGGTGCTGGTGATTTATCTGGATTACGTCCATCTAAGTTCCCTGGGGCGCAGTGCCGAACACATTTTGTCAAAAAATTATAAAAGCATCCAGGCGGCACAGCAGATCCGGCAGCTTATCGATACGGACCGGAATATTATATTGATGTCTCTTTTTCAGAAAAAAGCCGACGAACACCGGGAATCGCTGTACGAAGGTAATATTTCATCTTTACTAAATACTTGTAATGATAACATTACCGAATCCGGCGAGAAACAGATCATAGACAATTTGTTTAGCAATTACCAA
Source organism: Candidatus Desulfatibia vada (assembly GCA_014383215.1). GTDB lineage: Bacteria > Desulfobacterota > Desulfobacteria > Desulfobacterales > UBA11574 > Desulfatibia_A > Desulfatibia_A vada. The sequence goes on from JACNIG010000093.1 coordinate 5,299, forward strand.
AAATATAAACCTTTATATTCAAGCTTTATAGCCAACACTGCACATCCCATTGAAGTCGACCAAAAATTCCATGAATTCCTTTCTCTGACCGCCTCTCTTATTTCCGACCTGAATGACTTGGTCTTAATCAATGAAAAAGCCATGGAAACCGCTGAGCAGAAAACCCGACAGATCGCCAGAAAAGGGATGCAATACTCCATGGGTCTGCTTTGTGCTGCAATCTTTTTTGCAGTTATTTTCAGCTATATTCTATCATCCAGAATATCTAGGCCACTGACTAAACTTGCTCGAAACCTTGCCGTCATTAAAGAAGGCAAAGGAGAGTATCCCCGGGTTCCGGTTACTTCCCGGGATGAAATCGGATTTTTGACTTCTGAATTTAACCGGCTGTTCGAACGGTTGGAGCTTTACGACCAACTCAGCGCGGACAAGCTTACGGCTGAAAAATTAAAGGTTCGCCAGGCCGAGGAAGCCAAGGCTCAGTTTATTGCCAACCTTTCCCACCAGCTCAAAACCCCCATGACATCACTGGCGATGAGTGTGGGGATGCTTTCCGAAAAATCAGAACGTTTGCCGGCAGAAAAAACTCTCAAACTACTGAAAACAGCAAGGGAAGATTGCTTCAAGTTGTCGGCTTTGATCAATGAACTGGTTGACATTGCCAAGTTGGATGGAAGCCTGAGACCAAGGACAAAGGAACTTTTGGATATTGAAACGGTTATCCTTGAATGTCTAAGGCCGCTTAGGAATCAGTCCGGAGAGAGAAATGTTCATCTTGAAATCGACATCGAAGCTGATCTCCCTCCGGTTGCCATTGATTCCCTGCGATTTCCCTGGGTGATTACGAACCTGATGGGCAATGCAATACGATACACTGATCCGGACGGAAGCGTTGCCCTGAAAGTCGCCAAACACGGTAGCCGATTTCACTTTCAGTGTATTGACACAGGAACTGGAATTGAAGAAAAATTTTTACCGAAAATATTTGACCGCTTTACTCAGTTTTCTGAAAGGGAAAAAAGCGGCTCCATCGGGCTGGGGCTGGCCATCGTCAAAGAGATCATTGAACAGCACGGTGGAGACATCACCGTTACGAGTAAGGTGGGCAAGGGTACAACGTTTAACTTCTGGATACCAATAGGCAACGAGGAATTCGATGAAAAAAGTACTCCTGATTGATGATGACCGCAACATCTTGACGACCCTCCAGATCCACCTGGAAGATCTCGGCATGGAGGTTATACCGGCAGATACCGGCCGGAAAGGTTTGGAACTTTTTAGTCAGGAAAAGCCCCGAATTGTATTTCTGGATCTGAAGCTTCCGGATATTGACGGTCTAAACGTACTCGACGACATCGTTCGTTCGGGAACTAAGGCGTATGTTATTATTATCACTGCATACGCTACCATCAATACCGCTGTAAAGGCGATCAAGATGGGGGCTTTCGATTACCTGCCCAAACCGTTTACACCCGAGCAGATTACGCATCATTTGGAAATGATCGCCAAGGTTCACGGTTTGGAGTCGGAAGTTGAAATCCTCAAAGACCAGCTCAAAGGAATCGTCAGGGAAGGAGACTTTATTACCCGCAGCCGGAATATTCACAAAATACTCAAGATGGCCCGGCAGGTGGCCGATGCCGACGCCAGCATCTTGATCAGTGGAGAAAGCGGGACCGGCAAAGGCGTGCTGGCAGGCCTGATTCACGCCTGGAGTCCAAGACAACCCGGACCCTTTATCACCGTAGATTGTGCCGGGTTGCAAGAAAATCTTCTGGAGAGCGACCTGTTCGGACACGTCAAAGGAGCCTTTACCGGTGCTGTGCGCGACAAAACCGGTAAACTGGAGCTGACAAACGGAGGGACCGTTTTTCTGGATGAGGTGTCTGAAATGTCGGCAACCATTCAGGCAAAACTGCTGCATTTCCTCCAGCACAGAGAGTTTGAAAGACTGGGTGACACTCAAATCATTCGAGTGGATGTTCGTGTTATTGCCGCCACAAACAGAGATCTGGAGGAGCTTGTAAAGGAAAAATTGTTTCGACAGGACCTTTTTTTTAGGCTTAACGTCATCGAATTGTTCTTGCCGCCCCTGCGCGAACGACCGGAAGATATCCCGCTGATTGCCGAGCATTATTTATCAAAATTCGCATCGGCCAATAATAAGCAAATACAAGGAATTACCACCAAGGCCCTGGAGGCCATCCAATCGTATCCATGGCCCGGAAATATCCGTGAGCTGATCAACGTCATTGAACGGGGCAGCATTCTAACAACTAAAGACAGACTGCATCCGGAAGACCTTCCGCCGCACATCGCAAACTACACGTCCGCAGCCCAAAGCAGCCAAAAAAAGCAGACCATGACTGAAGTGGAAAAATCACACATCAAAGACGTGCTGCTGCATACCGCATCCATAGAAGAAGCGGCACAGGTTCTGGGTATCGATCCGGCCACCTTGTGGCGCAAGCGAAAGAAATATCAGCTCGATTGAAATTATGGCAATGAACGAATCAGGATGATGAGAAGTTCAACTTAAAGGTCACTCCCCTTCAATTTGTTTGAGGATTTGTCAATATCTATAATTTTTATGCCTTCGATATAGTCCTTGGTCTCATATTTCGTGATCCCCATGAGTTTTTTTGTTATTTCCCCAATCCTGTCGGCTTGCCCTGTAATTTCCGTAGCATGTTTATACAGCGGATGATCTTCTGAGATAGCAGCACTCAAGGCATCGGAAGATAAGATAAGATTCTGCAGCGGCTGGCTTAACTCATGGCACACAGCCCCGGTCATCTCTAAAATGCTTTGCAATTTTTCTTTTTGCAGGTGTTCTTCTTCGGCCAGCTTACGACGGGTAATATCCCGAATGATGCCTAAGGCATTCCATTGTCTGCGGTGTTGAAAAGAAGAGAGCGAAAGTTCCATTGGAAATTCGGTTCCATCCTTTCTTATGGCTGACAGTTCAAGAGTCTTGCCAATTCCATCGCCTTGGCCTGTTGCTTTAAATTGGCTGAATCTCTCGTTGAAATCTTGCACATATTTTTCCGGAGCCAGCAGCCGGTGCAGGTTCTTTCCTGTCGCTTCCTTTTTGGTGTAACCGAAGATTCTTGCGGCGGCTTCATTCCAGAATGATATGTTCCCCTGACTGTCCATCATTATCATGGCATCATAGGCCGTAGAAGCCAGGTTCCGAAATATCTCCTCACTTTCTCTAAGCGCCTCCTGTGCCCGCTTTTGATCTGTAATGTCTCTGCTGTAAACAGCCAGCTTCTCGACGCTTCCCTTTCTGTCGAATACAGGGTAGAAGGTGTTGTTAAACACAAGTTCTTCTATGTGGTCCTCAAAATGTGCAGGCTCACCCGAACGAACAACCTCAGCGGCTCGCGCCTTTCTTTCTTTAGCCACCCCGGGCGGAAACATATCAAAAAGGTTCATCCTGACAACTTTGTTTTTGATCTTGCCAAGCCGATGAACCGCGACTTCGTTTATGGCAATGATGGTGCCTTGGGTATCTATAAGAATGGCCGAATCGGAAGTGGCATTAAGGAGCGCTCGCGCCGTCTCCTCGGATTGGCGCAACGCCTCTTTTGTCCGCATGCGCCGGCCGAGTTCTTTTTCCAATTCCTTTAATCTTTGTTCCAGTTCTTCATATGTTGGTTTTTCAGCCATGGGAATATCTCTCAGCAGAACATCAGGGCTTAAAGGGCCCGGCTTTATTTAACACCGCAAAGGATCAGTTTCTTAATATTGCGATGGCATTACTCCATTACTCCATATGCAAAAATTTAAGGCAAAGCTTTGGGTCTCTGCTTCCCGTAATGCGGGACCTTCGGCTATCTCAGGATCAGTACCGAAGATTGACTGGTTCTGACGAGTTTGCCCACTTTCTTGGGGGGAAAGATTTTTTCCAATATGGATTTTTCTCCCATCCACAGAGCCATCAAGCTTCGTTGGGCTTCCCGGGACACGAAAGATTCAAAAGCAGAGGGTTCGACCAGTTGTATCAATGGCATAAGCTGCCTTGCCGTATAATATTGTAAGATTGCATCCACTTTTTTTTCTACATCGACCTTGAGCCTTGCACCTTCCGTCAGCCCGATAATCTCGAGTTCCGCTTTGTGAAACGTAACCATCTGATTGATCATTTCGAGGGAGTTTTGACTGACTGTATCATGATCCAGACAGCATACGATCTTGTTTGCAGTTGCCTCTTCTTTGACGACCAGGACCGAACAGGGGGCATCATTGGCAATTTTCTGCGGTACGTTGGCAGCGTTTTCCCACAGGCATTTTTTATCTTTGTCACATCCGATTACAACCAGATCGATGCCTTCTTCGTAGGATTCGGCCAAAATCGCTTTGGCCGGGTTACCCTGCCTTATGCGTATTTTTAGATCCTTTATGGCGCCGCGATCAGTGAACAACTCTTCCCACACATGCCTTTTAACCTCGACAAATTCGTTTTTACTTTTTTGTGTATTATAGGGTGAATCCTTACCCTGAAAATAGCCCAAAAACTCCTGGCGATGGTTGCCAAGGGCGTTGGTGATAGGATGTTCCAGGACTACCTGAGCGGACTCTGTTTTTGATGGCTGCCTCTTGGGAGCAGTTTTAGGACAAATCCCCAGCAAGGTGACGTCCGCCCATGTGTTCATGGCCAGTTTGGCTGCTTCCCTGACGGCACGATTGCTGTAAGAGTGTTGATCCAATGCAACAAGGATTCTCATGTTGACCTCCGGTTAGTAACTGCGCATATTTTTTTTATGCTTACTGCCAGCACAGGAAAAGGGGATAGGGTGTGCGGCTCAGCACCTCCAGCAACGGACTTTTTTTGCTGGTCTGGCGGTATATTGATGACGCCACCAGGCCGTAACCTTGCATAAGCTCGGCAGCCTTGTCCGAGGAATTTTGAACGACACGGCAGTGTGCGGGCGGCATCTCATTTTCAGAGAGAATTTTTTCTGCGTTCCGTAATATGGTATCCGCATCTTCCCCCTTCGGTCGGGCCGATTTTGCATGTTCGTTAAAATCGCAATAGACCAGGTCCAGCTCAACCTCAACCCCTTTAAAAAATTTTAAAAATGTGGCTATAAGTTTGGCATAATTTACATCACTGCTCAGAACAAGCAGGACCTTTTCCAAGCGCACCAGGTTTTTTACCAAAAGGATTGGACAAGGTGTGTTGCGGTAAAACCAGGAATGCATTTTACTGTAAAAGGGCGCAGAATTGAAGGTGTGCAGCGCTCCTTCCACGAAAAGGTCATAGAATCCGCTTTGAAGTTCATAGAGAATTTCTTTTTCACGGTCTCCGACCGACATTTTCGGAGGTCCCAATCTTGGGTATGACGCCCTTTCGGCTTTGACCATCCGGCGGATATCGGTTTGCTCCGAGGTCAGCACGGCATCCTCCCAGGTTTTACGCACCCATCCCGACCCCGGAGACGAACTTTCCGCGTCCGGTTCCTTCACATATATGGTATGCAGCTCTGTTTCTATTAAGTTCGCCAAACGGCAGGCATACCTGAGAGCGATACTGGATGCCAGGTTGGTTTCTAAAGAAACGATAGTCTTAATCATGATTTTTATCCTACCTAAACTGATCGGTTATAGGTTCAGGGTTCTAGGTTCAAAGGTTATAACATCTTGACATTACTTAACGTTACAACTCAATGTCAGGCCATAGACCTTGCGAGTTAACTCCCGGGTCAACTGCCATGCCTCAATATCTTCAAATCGTTTTATTCTCATGCCTTCTCTATTCAAAGCCGGCTAATTAACGGTTCAAATTTCTGAACCTTTGAACCCTGACCCTCTGAACCTGTAAACGGTTACACAAAGGCTTTATACCGGCTTGCCTTGATCTTCGGTTCTCAGCGCATCAACGGCTTTTTGGATGACTGCGCGTATCTCGCCCAGCTTAAAAGGTTTGGCAATGAAATCAAAAGCCCCTTTTGCCAGAGACTCCCGGGCGACTTCTATGGTAGCATAACCGGTAATCATAACGACTTTAGTCCGCTCGGACAGGGTTCTGACGCGTTCCAGAATCTGGATGCCGTCGATATCTTCCATGCGGATATCCGTCACAACAATATCGAACTCCTTTTCACCTACGCGCTCTAAGGCCCGGTAAGGATTGACGAAAATTTCCACCCGGTGACCCTCCTTCTCAAGGGCCGGCTTAAGGCGCTGCCCCACGACGGGCTCGTCATCCAGGATAAGAATGTCGTATTGGTTGTCCATGTTTTACTCCTTATTAATTGTGGTCATCTTGCTCATTATGGTTATGTTCGTAATGGCGCGTCTCTCATGTGCCGGCGGCTTCGGGCTCCGGGGATGCGGGTTCGTGAACCACCTGAAGCGTTTTATGAAGGCCTCTTCTTTGCCGGTAGGCCCGGATGACGTGAAACAGGATGACAAGGCAACCGGTGATGCCGCTGGCAAAAAGGAAAAACTTGCTGACCAGATTAAAATAGCGATCCCATCCCGGATCCATGGCAACCCAGCCCAACTGGCGCACATACATGGGAATGGCGATAACCCGGCTGATCACACACAAAATAATAATGATGCTGGTCACCAGGCGGATATACATTTCATTGACCACTTTGACGCCGTAAACCCCCAGGTAAATTCCGACAAGTGAACCCAGGTAAAGCAGCATGGTCAGACGGATGTCCACAAATCCCAGGTAGGCATAACTCAAGGCGCCGTATGCGCCCATGAACATAGCCAGATAAAGTTCCGTGCCGGCGGCCACGGCGGTCGGTACGCCGAAAACATAGATCATGGCCGGCACGCCGATGAAGCCCCCTACGCCGATGGTACCGGCCAGGTACCCGGTGGCGGTTCCGACGGCCAAGATAATCCAGAGGCTGACCTTCACATCGGCCACCTTGAAGTAAATTATCGGCGGCAGATTGAGCCGGCGCATGAACTCGGCAATTTTCATGGATGGCCCGGCACCGGCTTCGGCTTCACGCGCAGTCTTGATCACATCCCGCAGCATGGACACGGAAACAAATGTCAGGATAACAGCGAAAACCAGACTGATATAAAGGTTGGCCCCGGCACCCTTGGCCGCGCCATGACCCGAGCCGCCTTTAAACAGCAGGTTGTTGATCGAGACCGCCAACTGGATGCCGCAGATGGCGGTTGCCAGTAAGAACACCGCCAGTTTCTTATCTACATTGCCTGCTTCGCCGTGTTTGCTGGAGCCGACCATGGCCTTGCCGAACTTGTGGGTAATGTTACTGGCAACCGCCACGACCCCGTTTACCCCTAAATTCATCATTCCCGGTGTCATGAAAAAGGCACCGCCGCTGCCGATGAAGCCGCTGAGAACACCGCCGATGAATCCCAACAGGACCACCTGTAAGGCGGTGATGAAATTAATGTCGATGTAATGAAGAAAAAACATATTGTGCATTCTGGCCTCCTGCTTGAAAAAACGTATGCATTCACAGGTTCAGAGCTTGTCCGCCTTTGGCGGGTTCACCCTGTTAAATTTCCCGAAGGGAACCCTATTTAACGGGGTGAACCGTTCAGGGTTGCTTTTCTTTTGGCAACCTTCATTAACCCTGAACCTCTGAACCCTGAACCCTGAACCTTTGAACCCGTGAACGGTTACGAAACAACTTAGTCAATGCCGATCATTTTGAGTATCAAACCGGTAACCGTGCCGTATGTATAGGCGATCAAAGGAACAAAGAGAAAAACTACCACCGATGTCAGCCACTTGTATTTTTGATGAATATCACCGCCCATAAAATCGAGAATCGGGCCTTGAGTAGAAAAGACAATGGTATAAATGCATGCCACCAGGGCAGCAAAGGCTACAAATTTTACAACCTGGCGCTTGCCGAAAAGAAAACGGGCCTGCAACTCGTCGGCGGTGATCACCGGTGTTTTCAGTCGCTGTCGAACGGCCAGGGCCAACTCGCGCGTCTGACGTTGTCGGGCTTCATGCCCCTTTGAAAGGAAAATATCGCCGATGATTACCAATGCACTTTTGTCGTTGCCTTTGACTGTCTCCAGAAGTTCGTCCTGGGAACCGTACACGGTATAACTCCCACCGGAGCGACCTCTGGCGACCAGTTCTTCCAGGGTTCGACTCAGGCCGGAATCATCTGCGGCCGGCAGTGCGTCGTCATCTTCGACACCGCCGGTATATATTTCTACTGCAGGCTTTTGGGAGACAGCTGCGGCCGGCAGCGCTTGGGCGGCTTCATGCTCGGCGGTCTCTTGCGGCGCCAGACGCAAAAGCTCCACGGCGGCACCCCACCTTTGCGCCAGCCGGTTGATCTGCTTGAAATTCTCGGATTCGGGATCAAAAACCTCTTGAATCCATAGAATGTTTGTTTCAGCCATGGTGCAGCGGACTTCCCGGCAGTGCTCCAGATCCCGGAGCACTTTGGGGATGTCGCCGGCAATGTCTGCCTGCTGAGGCATGTAGGTAACGGTGATAATGCCGCTGTCGGCCTTGACTCTCAGCTCGGCCTTGCGGGTGCGCTCGTCATCGGCCAGGCGCAGTTTGGCCCGGGCGGTCAGGTGATGGTCGGTCATTGCTTTCAGGCTGGCCGCTGTCGGCTGGAATCCGGGTAAGGCGGCCATGGAGTGCAAAATCTCGGATGCGTTTTCCATGCTCATGTTGTGCAGATTGATGACAAGGTCATATTGCCCCAATTCATTCAGATCATGCCCGTGAACGTATCGCGCCCACTTGGCGATATCTTCGTCGATTTGATCCAGATAGGCCATGGCCTTGTCCTGGGGCAGATTCAGCGCCTGCATGGCATTTTTGACCCGAGTTTCCTTGGGAACCTCCACCGCCACCCGCAGCCGGTGGCCCACCCCCGGCAAGAGCAAGTGACCCACCCGGCCTTCATATACAAGGTTCCCCGCGGGCGCCTGTTCGCAGGTAGCCGCCGTAATGAAAGCCAGATAAAGTTCTTTCTCCCGGGCCAGCTTTTCGTGCATTTCCGGAGATTTGATCATTGAAAGCTCGAGTCGGCCCACTTTAATTCCATGCTCTCGGGCCTTTTCGACCAACTCTTTGCGGCTTGTTAACGGCCAGCCTGTCTTGTTGGCCAGACTTTCGGCCAGGGCTTCGCACCCGCTGTGGGGCTGGCTGGAAATCATAATAATCGGCATTTTTTTCGCCTTTTTAATTTAGGTGATTGTTTCTTCAAAGGTCTTGTTTCTGATCACAACTCTATGCATATCAAGAAATGTGCCAAAATATGATTTTATTGAAATATCAAAGTGTTATCTTAATGCAGTCCAATTGGTCCATACGGTTTTGTTTCAGTATGAAACCGAAGCTCTCGTAGCGTGACACGGATCTTGCAGTTTGTTGAGCGTAAAATCATGCTATTTGGTGCAATATCAATCTATTGAGAGCAATGCCAGGACGTTATAGCATATGTTTCAAATTGAAAATCAAAAGGAGTTATGGTGGAGTTTTGCGCGAACCCTTAGCTCAACCCCAGGCGTTTCATCTTGCGCCAGAGGGTTGTTCGGGGAATTTTGAGGATTTGAGCGGCGAGCCCTTTTTGATAATTGGTTTTAATCAACACCTGCCGGATATACTCACGTTCCTTTTTTTCCAGGGAAGGCCAGTCTTCTGAACTGTTAGCGGCAAACCGTTGCAGATCCGGCGGCAAATCGTGGGGGCTTATGATGGATTCATCGGCCAGGGCGACGGCGCGTTCGATAATGTTTTCCAGTTCACGCACGTTGCCGGGGAAGGGGTAGTTTAATAGCACCTCCATGGTATTCGGCGCCAACCCTTTTACTTTTTTAGAAAAAGCCTGGGTGTATTTGGCCAGAAAGTGACGCACAAGCAGAGGAACATCTTCTTTTCTGTCTCGCAGTGGAGGCAGAGTGATACAGACAACGTTGAGACGGTAGAAAAGGTCTTCCCGGAATGTTTGGTTGGTCACTGCTTCGGCAAGGTCCTGGTTGCTGGCGGCAATGATGCGAGCGTCCACCTGAATTGGTTTTACACTACCAACCCGCAGCAAGTTCCTTTCCTGGATAAACCGCAGCAGCTTGACCTGCATGCTTGTCGGCATTGCGCTTATTTCATCCAGGAATACGGTACCCATATGGGCCGCCTCCAAAAGTCCGATTTTGGTGCCTGCGGCTCCGGTGAAGGCCCCCTTTTCGTGACCGAAAAGTTCATTAGCAATGAGTTCTTCGGTAAAACCGCCACAGTTGAACGACATGAAAGGCTGATCCCGCCGCGACCCCTGGAGATGGATGGCGCGTGCGACCAGCTCCTTGCCGATCCCGCTTTCACCATGTATCAGCACATTGCAAAGCAGGGGTGCCACTTTATCAATCAGATGGAAGACCTCTTGCATCAGATGGCTCTGCCCGATGATCCTCGGGTGGCGAGATTGGGAATCGAGGGCTTTTTTCAGAGCCTCCTTTTCCTTCACCAGGCACACTTTTTCGATGGCCCTTGCGGCCAGTGCCCTGATTTCATTCATTTTGACCGGTTTGGTCACGTAATGGAACGCTCCGGCCTGTATAGCTTCAATGGCCGTATCTATGGAACTGTAGCCGGTAATGATGATGACCTCGGTCTGAGGAAAGCGGTCTTTTATGGTCTTGAGCACGTCCAGGCCGCTCTGATCCCGAAGCATCAAATCACACAGCACTAAATCGAAGGGAATTTGGCTCAGCCTATTGAGGGCCGGTTCTCCGGCCAGAAATGTTTCTACCAGATAACGGTCCTTTTCCAGCCCTCGCTTGATTTCCCGGCAGACAATAGCTTCGTCGTCGACAACAGCGACCCGGTGGGTTTTCTTCTCGTCATCACCACTCATTTTTAATTCCTGCAGGGATATAGATTGAAAAACGCGTACCCTGGCCGAGTGTACTCTCGACTTCGATTCGTCCCCCATGCTTTTTTATAATGCTGTAGCTGACCGAGAGCCCCAAACCGGTGCCTTCACCTTCCTTCTTGGTTGTGAAGAAAGGATCAAAAATGCTGTTCAATTGGTCGGCGGGAATCCCCTCGCCGGTATCCTCAACATCTATCCGCACTTCTTTCAAGGAATCGCTGAGTCGCGTCAATACCTTGAGTTCTCCGCCCCCGGGCATGGCCTGGATGCTGTTAATGAACAGGTTAAGCAGGACCTGCTGAATACCGCTGCGGTCAAGGTTCATCGTAGGGATTCCGTCCTCTATCTTTTTAGAGAACTTGATGTTGTGCAGGTGCAGTTCATTCTTGACAAGACGTACTGTTTTGTCCACGATTTCATCAATGGAGATATTTTCCATTTTAGGATGGCTGGCGCGGGAAAACTCGAGCAGGTTCTTTACGGTTTCGCTGGCCCGGTCGGTCTGAGCCATGGCTTCCTGGAAAAGACGCAGCCGCTCGTCTCTGCCCATTGTCATTCCGTCTTCGACCAGGGACTCTAATATCAGGGATATGTTATTGATAGGATTGTTGAGTTCGTGGGCTATTCCCGAGGTTAAGGTTCCTACGGCGGCGATCTTGCGAGACTGCACCAGTTGTTCCTGGCGGCTCTCCAACTCGCCCATCATATGGTTGACCGCGGAAACCAGCCGGTGGATCTCATTTCCAGGCTTTCCAAAGGGGGTAATTCTCAGATACGCCCCCCTGGTAATCTGTTCGGACTCCCTGGTAATACGCGCTAGGGGACGGATGATTACGTCAGTGATAAAAAAGACGACAAAGACTAAAAGGAGTATCAAGATCCCCAGGTTAATTACCGGTAATGGCACCATTCGCTGCAGCCGGCGGTTGACCTCCCGACGTTCGGTGCTGACTAACTGGTCGGCAAAGAGAAGGAGGTCCTGACTCATTCTGCGGATTTTGGACTGGAGTTCGAGGCAGCAGCCCTCCTTCCAGGGAGTCTTTCTCAACTCCTCCATAAGCTGGGTGTACTCACCGACATATCTTAAGAAGCGTCTGTAGTTCTTATCCCCGATAGCATCAATAAGGTTGGTTTTCTCTCTGGAGAGCATCATGGTCAGGCGATTGGTGAATGTCAGGTTCTCCTCATAACTGAACGCCTCCCGGGAAAGGAAGTAATTCTTTTCATAACGCCGCATTTCCGTGATGGTGTTGTTGATGTCTCCGGATAGCTCAAAGAACTGCATCGCCCCGGTGAGACGGTGGAAATTGCCGTAATTAACGGTAATCATAATCGCCATAAAAAGGAAGCATGCCGAGAAAGCCATGATTACCTGGCTGCGAATTGTCTTGGGAAGAAACGGCAATCTGCTTAGCATTTTTTCTCCTAATTTAACCCGGCACTATTGTCAATTCAGACTTGCGTTTTAATCTGTTCTTTTTGCAGGTACAAAAGATTAAGGTCAGGAATCTTGGGGCTCAATCCCGTACCGCTTGATTTTTCTCCACAGGGAAACCCGATCAATACCCATAATTTTGGCTGCTTTGGTTTTATTGCCCGCGCACTTTTCGAGTACCCACTGGATATATTTTTTTTCCTGCTCTTCCAGGGTGGGAATTTCGGAAGAAGCCCGGCGGTAGATTTCAATGGAAAGATTATGGAAATTTTCCGGAAGGTCGTCCGGGCGGATGCAGGTGCCGTTTTCCAGAGCCACAGCTCTTTCAATGACATTCTCCAGCTCCCTGACATTGCCGGGCCAGCTGTATTGGCAGAGTAAATCCAGACACTCTCTGTCGATGTTGTGGATTTCCTTGCCCATGGCCTGACTTTTTTGGGCCAGAAAATGGTGGACCAGCAAGGGAATATCTCCGTTGCGATCCGTCAAGGGAGGCGCATTAATAGTAATCACATTGAGACGGTAATAAAGATCCTGGCGGAAATGCCCTTTTTCCACATCTTCCTTGAGATCGCGATGGGTGGCAGCGATAAAGCGTACATCCACAGGCACAGGATTCTCTCCGCCAACCGGCAAGACCTCTCTTTCCTGAATGACGCGCAGCAGTTTGACCTGCATGCTCAACGGCATATCGCCGATTTCATCTAAAAAAACGGTCCCTCCGTCGGCCATCTTAATCAACCCGGCTTTGACTTTGGTGGCCCCGGTGAAGGCATCTTTTTCATGGCCGAAAAGCTCATTGGCCATGAGTTCTTCGGTAAAAGAGCCGCAATTAAAAGCGATGAACTTATTTTCGGAACGGGGACTAAGATTATGGATGGCTCTGGCTACCAGCTCCTTGCCGGTCCCGCTTTCACCTAATATCAGGACATTGATATCCGCGGGCGCGATTTGACGAATGGTATTCTTTACAGTCACCATGGCCTCGCTTCTACCCACGATAAAAGGAATCTGCTGATGCTTTTTGAGGATATCCCGAAGTTCCATATTTTCCAGCCAAAGCTTGCGCTTTAGAAGCGCTTCCCGGGCAATCTTACGGACTTCGTCGATTTTATACGGTTTGGCGATGTAGTAATAGGCACCTTCCCGCATGGCTTGTACTGACGACTCCACGGTGGCGTACCCGGTAATCATGATCACTTCGGTATAGGGCTGAAGCTCTTTGGTTTTTCGCAAGACCTGCATACCGTCCACCTGTTTCATTTTTAGATCCGTGATGACCAGATCAAAACTTTGTGATTTAAGCAAATCAAGCGCCTTGGCACCGCTGTCCACCGCTATGACATCATATCCTTCTTTTAAAAGGATATGCTCCAGGTTTTTGCGGGAGATCTCCTCGTCTTCTACAACAATAATTTTTTCTTTAACCTGCCCCAACACTATCCTCTTGTGTCTTAAATTGCCTGACTGTCAGGCTTTAAATACGGGTTGGCAAAAATATAGTAAATGTTGCGCCTTCACCTTCCTTGCTGGTGACTTGTATGCGGCCTCCGTGCAGCTCAATAATACCGTAAATGATAGAAAGCCCCAATCCCGAACCTTTGCCTACCTCTTTTGTGGAAAAAAATGGGTCGAATATTTTTGATATATTCTCTTCGGAGATACCACAACCGGTATCCTGAACCTGGAAACTAAACTCTTCTTTATTATTCTGTTTAGCACTGACGCTCAAAGTCCCCCCTGATTCCATGGCCTGGACCGCGTTAAGCATGAGGTTGATCAGGACGCTTTGCATGCGGCCGGGATCTAAATCTATCTGAATATCCTCCGGCACCTGCACCTTAAGTTTGACATGGGCCGGAACTTGTCTTTTGATCGCATGGACGGCTTCATTGACCAGGTCAAGAAAATTGATTGTTTTAATTTTGAGAGCGCGTTCTCGAGAGAATTCCAGCAGCGCTCGAACGATATTTCGGGCCCGATCCACCTCTTTTTCCGTGCCGGTCAAAAGCTCCATTTTGTATTCCAGATTATTTTCTTCTATTTCTTCCAGCAGGATCTGGACGGACGTGGAAATATTATTGAGCGGGTTATTCAATTCATGGGCCACCCCGGAGGTTAATCTCCCCAGAGACTCCAGCTTTCTGGCCTGAACGAGTTCTTCATTGCGCTTGTTCAGTTCATTGATCATATTGTTCAGGCTGTCGACCAGATATTCAAATTCATCTCCTGTGGATATGTCGGGGATGTTCTTGAAATCGCCTTTGGAGATTTTTTTTATGGCATTTTCAATCGCTTTTAAGGGCCGGTTGACATTAAAGATTAAGAAAAGGGCGATCAGTATGGATAGAATAAAAACGGGTACCAGGGCGATATAATGAATCGTTTTGGTTTTTCCAACCAGATCTTGAGTGAACTGGCCCTCTTTTTTAACGATTTTTTCCAGTTCGGTGGTTATTTTGTGGCCCTGCTGCTGAATAAATATGGTGGTTTCCCGGGGGATCAATAAGGTACCGTTGTTTTGCAGCTCCAATAGCTCTAAGAGCGATTTTTTATATGCTTTCAGTTCGATCAACCGTTCGGGGAGATTTTTAGCCAGTGTATACTTGCCGTATTCAGATGTAATATTACTTAAAATATCCTCGGCTTCATGAATATAATCGAGTGCTTGATCAATATTCTTTTTGTCCAGAGACAAAAAAAAGTTTTTTTCGTATCGGCGGGCTTCCAGGATAGTGTTAAATAGACTGTTTTTTCTTTCTATGATCTGGAGTTTTTGATGGAGAACGTACTGGCTGTAATAGCTTCGAAACCATATGATGGCGCTGATGCCGATAAATATCGCAAATGATAGAATGATTTTTTGTCTGATACTGATTTTCATACAGCCCGGGTTCCTGTGGCGGATGTTTCATAACGACATCCGCGGTTTTGGTTTGTTACAATCCTGTGGCATATTTTATGAATATCAGCATAACATATTTATTGAATACCGTAAAAGAAATAGAGAATGGTCAGTTCCACGGCCAAAAAGAGCACCGTCATAATAATACCCGCCTTGGCATAATCCACCGTACGATAGCCGCCCGGTCTCATGATCAAGGCGTTTACCTGGTGGGTCGGCAAAACAAACGTATTGGAGGCCGACAATCCCACGACCAGAGCAGCCATACGGGGATCTCCGCCGGCCATGACCGCCATGTTCATGCACAGAGGAACCAGCAGGACCGTGGCGCCCACATTGGAGACCACCAGGGTGAAAAAGGAGGTCATAATGCCGACTGCAGCCAAAAGCACAATGGGTGAAGGCTGACCTATTAATCCTAAAACAAACTTGGCAATAAAGGCCGCCGTTCCGGTTTTCTCAAAGGCCATGCCCAGGGGAATCAGTCCGGCCAGCAGAAAAACGGTCATCCAGTCCACGGCGTAGTATGCTTCATCCACGGAAAGGACCCCGGTGATGATCATCCCCAGAGCCCCTGACATTAACGCCACCGAAAGCTGGGTCTTGAAGACTAAAATCTGCAGCAGGGCCACCGCCAGCCACGCAATGGCCAGTTTGGCCTTTTCCGGCCGCATAATTTCGCCTTCCAGGGCCGTGGCAAAAGAGAGTGCCCGCGGCTGCGGTTTGTTCCTTAGAATATGAAATTTTTCCCAGGGTCCGTACAGCAGCAGGGTATCGCCCATTCTCAGCCGGATATGGGTAAGGCCGCTGTAAAAAACCTTGTTGCCGGTATACAGGGCTACAGGGTTTACTTCGTAGTGTTCCTTAAAATTGACTTCACTCATGGTTTTGCCGATCAATTCCGATCGGGGCGAAACAACCGTCTCTGCCATGCCGGCATTGGTCATGGAAAGGCCTTCGGCAAACTCGTCCAGGCCGTCCTTGATCTCCCAGCCGTATTCCTCGGCCAGTTTGCGGACCTTTCTTTCTTTACCGATCACGGCAAGGTCATCGCCGGCTGAAATCATATCGGTACTGCGCGGAGTAAAGTTTTTCTGTTTTTTTTCGGCAAAATTGACGGCGACCACGGTCACCAAAAATTTTAGTCTGACGGCCAACTCCTCCAGGCTTCTGGGACCTTGAAAACTGTCGGGAACGTGCAGTTCAAACATATTTTCAACCCCCTGATACTCGTCCATCAACATGGCGGTGACGCCTTCGTCGTCTGCGCCTTCCGCCGCCGGCAGGACCAATTTGCCGAAAACGAGAAAGTATATAATCGCCGAGAAGAGTAAGCAGATACCGATGGGCGTCTGGGTAAAGAGCCCGAAGGGTTCCAGTTTTTCACCGCCCAATATCATCAGATCGTTCAACAAAATGGTGGGACTGGCTCCCACTAGGGTGATGGTGCCGCCGATGATGGCGCAAAATCCCATAGGCATCAGGATGCGTGATATGGGAACCCCCATTCTCTTGGCGATGCGTTGGGCCGCGGGCAGAAACAATGCCGCCGCCCCGATATTCTGCATCATACTGGAGATTATTCCAACGGTGCCGGATATCAGTGTAATCACTTTCTTTTCACTGTTGCCGGCCAGCTTGATGATGGGCCCGGCCACTTTGTTCATCACCCCGGTCTTATCCAGCCCGGCTCCGATGATAATGACGGCAATGATGGAGCAGACGGCGTTACTGCTCAGGCCGACAAAGGCCTCTTTGGGCGATACAAGCCCGATCAACGGCAGCATAACCATCATGATAATACCGACAACATCGACCCTTACCCACTCAAAAATAAAAAGAACAATCGCAAAAACCAGTACGATCATGGTCAAAATCATCTCAGGTGTCATCTATAATACCCCTTTCCCCTCTGAATCAAGTTGATTAGCGCCCATCCCATCCATAATACGCTCAAAATCAACAACTTATAATGTGCACACCCCAATAATTGATAGTCCGGCGATGACACGATGGTTTTCATTTCCCCTTCTTTTCATTCCTGAACCAATAGCAGAGAAAAAATATAAAACCGACTAAAGCCAGCCCAAAAAAGAAATGTGCATCCATGCCATCCTCCTTATTATTCAACTTATATAAATAGCCATAGACCTATAGATACCATGGGATTGCACATAAATTGGACGCCAGGCCGGTCTGGGTTGTGAGGTTCAGGGTTCTGCGTTCAGAGTTCTGCGTTAACCCCTGAACCTTTGAACGTTGAACCTTTGAACCCAACTTTTTGATTAGAGATGGGGCGTTTTGTCCAAAATATTACACCATGGTACGCTATAACTTATGATGTCTTTAATTAAGCCCTTTGCTTTTGAAAAGGGTATATAGTACATAAAAGTTGCTTTTTGGCAACATGAAAGTGGTTTTTGAGTAACTTGTAAAACAGATTTGTGCCCCCAAAAAACAGAAAGTCCGATCTGCTTCTTCTAAAGCTTAAAAAAAGCAACCGGACTTTCGTTTTAAAAATACGTGCCCCAAATGTTATATTACTGAATAAACAAAGAGTTTTTGCTGCAATCTCTCACCTTGTTCTATGCGGCTGTCAGCCTGTTGTTCTTGGGATTCAGAAACCACAAAAGCGACCTGACCCAACTCTTTGCAAACGGATTCAATGGCCTCATCAATTTCACTGAACTTGATCATATGGGAAAAGGAGATTCCTTCCCGGGCTGCCTCTTTTTGAAAAACATCGGCGTTCTTGGTTGCAAGCTCTTGAAAATCCGTGCAAAGCTGATCGCGAGATGAAGAAAACAATTTAAACGTATCGCAGGAAAACGGCGCAGTATTTAACGCCACGATCTCATAGGACATTCGTTTGGCCATATCCAGAGCATAATCGATCATCTCTCGCGAGAAAGTACCCTCCTGCCCAACGACTAAAAGTTTTTCAGTCTTTTTGGATTCGGGTTGCATTTGCAATACTTCCCGGGCATGATCCGATTCTCCTGCTTCGGCAAACGTAATCGCTTCCTGATACTGGTCCATTTTACCACTGACCCCAAGAACCTTTTGCTTTAGTTTTTCCAAAATACCTGCCATTTTTTTCTCCTCCTTATAATATCAATTTTTTATAAAAAATTTTATCGTCTTTAATGCTGGACCACCACAAGCGGAACAGCAAGTTTTTGCATTATTTTTCTGGACACCCCTTGCTGTTTTTTCACTCCCCGCGTTCCCTTGCGATCTTCCAGAGATGAATCATAAATGGTAAGCACAACGTCACGATGGCGATTGACATAATTAATTATCTCTTTAGCCGGATTTCCCGTTTTAACGGCAAAATGACACTGAACGCCTGCTTTTTCCGATTCCGGCAACAGCCGGTTGATATTCTCTAACGCCGCTGACATTATTTCCTTAGCGGTTTCATGTTCGCCGGCTTCGGCAAATGTCGCCGCCACCATGGTGTTTTCGAAATATTTGCGGGCAAACCCAGCACTTTTACGTATGGTTTTAAGATATTCATTGTACCTGCGCGGGTTGATAACCTGAAAAACACTCAATTCAGCCTTAATCCGCTTGCAAAGTTGCACTGCATAGTCAAATATCTTGTGGTCGGGACTGATTCCATCTATGGCTAACAGAACTTTCTGCATGCTTTTATCCCTCTACACTCTCAAGTCCGGCCGTTGCTCTTCGCGGCTCGGGGTTCTAATTTCGGTTCGTTGCTGCTTTTCCCTCTCCGGTTTATCGTGCAAGATGTCCAGAGCGGTTTCGCTTTCGCCGGCTTGGGCAAAAGTAATCGCCGCCATCCACCGGTCAACAGTATTGATCAGGTTCTTGAAACTAAACATGTTAATTCCTCCTTTGAAAAGTGTTTGTTAACTTTGCCTTTATGCTGAGTAGTAGCAAGTTGCGTGCCATCATGGACAAACCGCTATAACACATTAAAAATATTGTTATTTATATAAAACACAGGTTGGCAAAGATACTCGCCCCAAGCGTTGCAATTTGCAATGGTTTTTGCATCTCGGCAAATATTTAATTTAAATTAAAGGTGTTATGATATATTACAGAAACGGTACAGCCACGTTGCATATCGCAACATTTTTCGATTGTGGCATTGGGGACATCCGGGAACGGTCTTCAGGGAGAATATCGTTGCGAAAAACGTCGGATCTGTTTTATAGTGGGAGCAAAACCCTGATAGGAGCAGACTATGGGCTTGTTTAAAAAAGGACCGGACAAAGAACTGCTATCTGAAATAGAAGAATTGAAGCAAGCGGTGATAAACGCAAGCATGCCGGAAGCGGTGGGAAAAATTGCTTTCAAAGAGATCGCAAGACTTGCGAAAACCAGCCCTTCCAGCGGGGAATATACCATCGGTATTAATTATATCGATTATCTGGTTAGTCTTCCCTGGATAAGAATGACCGAAGATAACCTTGATATCAGGCGGGCCGAGTCAATTTTAGACAAAGAACATTTTGGACTGTCCGACATCAAGGATCGTATTCTGGAACATCTGGCGGTTCGCATATTGAAGATGACCCGCCAGTATAACATCCTGGTTGTGGATGACGAAAAAATGACCCGCCGGAACCTGGAGCATGTTTTTACAAAAGACGGGTATTTGGTCGCAACTGCCGGCAGCGGTATAGAAGCGCTGGACCTTCTTAAAGAGAACGCCTTTGATGTCGTTGTGACGGACCTCAAAATGGAAAAGGTCGACGGCATGGATGTTCTGGATCACGCCAAAGCCAAGGATCCCGGTACCGAGGTCATTATAATCACCGGATACGCCACGGTACCGACGGCGATAGAAGCCATGAAAAAAGGTTCCTATCACTTTCTGGCCAAACCGTTGAAGCTGAATGAAATCCGGGCCACTATCTCCAAGGCGTTGTTCAAGAAAAAAGATCGCCTGGAACCCAAAGGCCCCGTGCTTTGCTTTGCCGGTCCTCCCGGTACCGGCAAGACTTCTTTAGGGAAATCCATCGCCCGGAGTCTGGAACGAAAATTCGTGCGCATGTCTTTGGCCGGTATGAAGGACGAAGCGGAAATCAGGGGACATCGTAAAAGCTACGTGGGTGCTTTGCCCGGTAGAATTATACAGGAAGTGCGCCGGGCCGAAACAAGAAATCCGGTTATTATGCTGGATGAAATCGATAAAATCGGTCAGGACTTCAAAGGCGATCCGGCCGCGGCGTTGCTGGAAGTTTTAGATCCCGAGCAGAATACGCATTTTGTTGATCATTATCTTGATGTTCCTTTTGATCTATCCCGGGTGATGTTTATTGCTACGGCCAACACCATCGACCCGATTCCCGGACCGCTGCTGGATCGCCTGGAGGTTATCAACCTTTCAGGGTATACCGAAGAAGAAAAAGAGAATATCGCCTTTAACTATTTAATCTCCAGGGAAGTAGAAGAAGCCGGCCTTGCGGATGACCCTCCGGTGTTTACTTCCGAAGCAATTCGCAAGATCATCAGAGGATATACGCGGGAAGCAGGACTTAGAAATCTGCAACGACAGATCGCTGCGGTCTGCCGCAAAATTGCCAGAAACACCTTGGCCGGTAAAAGCAAAGACACGTCAAACAGCATCACTCCCGAGGTGGTGGAACAGCTTCTGGGCCCCAGAAAATTTCATTTTGAAGTTACGGAAGGCAAAGACAGGATCGGTGTTGCCACCGGTCTGGCATGGACCGAAGCCGGCGGACAGATCATATTCATCGAAGCTGCAAAAATGAAAGGGAACAATAATCTGACCCTGACCGGTTCTCTGGGCGATGTGATGAAAGAATCCGCCCAGGCGGCCATGAGCTACATCCGCAGCCATACCGAATTATTCAACATCTCTGAAGATATCTTTGATCAGCATGATATCCATATTCACGTTCCGGCCGGGGCCATTCCCAAAGACGGCCCCTCTGCGGGTGTGACCATCGCTGTTGCGCTGATCTCTCTGCTGACCGATCGCCCGGTCAGAAGGAATGTGGCGCTGACCGGTGAATTGACACTGAGCGGTAGAATCCTGCCGGTAGGTGGTGTCAAAGAAAAGGTTTTGGCGGCACATCGCGCCGGGGTAAAGACGGTAATTTTTCCGGCCAAAAATGAAGCGGATATCCAGGATATACACCCCGACATCAAAAAAGATCTTAAAATTTATGCCATCGATGAATTACCGGAAATTGTTAATCTGGTTTTAAAGTAAACAGCAAAACTTTTTTTATTGCCACGAAGACACCAAGATACTAAGAAAGAGTAAAAGGCACGACAAAGACAAAGGCAGTGGCGGCGGGGGCTGTGGATTTTTTTCGGACAGATCTCACCCGCGACCCGGCAAGCTTTCACCGCGACAGACGTCAATGAGAATCGGTCCGGGTATCGGGCTTGCATTCGTTTCGGAAGAGGGAGAACAGAATGGCTATAAAGGAAAAACGTCTGTGCAAGTGGAAGGAAGATGATATATCCGAAAAATTTGATAAATTTATAACCATCGTCAGTGATCCGAAATTCGTATGTAAAAAATGCGGCAGGGTGGCGAATAAGAAAAAGTGGTTGCACAAACCCGTGTCATTAAGATAGAATTGTTTTTGCTATATTAAGTAAATATGGTTTTTGTTTTCTAAAAGGCATGCTTTATTAATCTCAATAGAGCAACGAATCCCTACATTTTCTAACCCCACAGCAAACTATGAGGAATTGAAAGTTCAAACAGAAAGGAGAGACCCATGGCAAAAGAAAAGAAGGTTGAGGAAGCTAAGCTCGAAGAGGAAGCCAAAGAAGAAAAAAATGGCAAAGAGGTAACAGTAGAGAAAAAGAAAGAAAAAAAGGCAAAGGCGGAGAAAAAGAAAAAAAAGAAAGACAAGGAAAAGATAAAAGCCAAGAAAAAGGATAAAAAGGAGAAAAAGAAAAAGAAAGAAAAAAAGGCAAAGGCGGAGAAAAAGAAAAAAGAGAAAAAGAAAGACAAAAAAAAGAAATAAAACAGCCTTTAAAAAGGCTGCCTGTCAAAGCTGATGGCGATCTCTAAGACGACCCATGCCTGGAGCACTCCCGTTGGAAAATGTATCGGCCTATTTCATCTGACCTGCTAATACCGGAATTCATCATTGAGAAAGGCGATCAGCGGCTGACAGATACGATTAATATTCGAAAAGATATTGAACTATAAGTCTGGGATCAGCCATGAAAAACAAGAAGGAAGACAAGCAAAAGATACGGGGAAAAAGAGTCGGCGATTTGAAAGCACCTGGGAAAGGTATGGTGAAGAAATCCGAATCGAAATCCAGTTCGGCCGGCCATGACAAACAGAATAGAAAAGAAAAGAGATCGGTAAAGCGGATAAATGGTCCCACGGCGCAACATAAAGGCGCTGAGAACAAAGTCGATTCGAAATTCAAATACGCCGATTCTAAAAAGCAGGTTCTAAAGATCCCGAAGCTTTCCAAAAAGAAAGAAAAAGAAGGAATCATCAAGGGAGCATTGGAAAAACATTACTGTGCAGAAGAGTTGCAACCTTACCAGGCGGAATTGATCAAGATGCAGCGCCATCTGGAAAATACAGGAAAAAAAATGGTCGTTCTTTTCGACGGCCGAGATGCCTCCGGCAAAGGCGGAACGATTCGCCGGATAGTACGCTATATGAATGAGAAAAGGTATCGGGTGGTTGCCCTGGGCAAACCAAATGAGCAACAAAAAACCGAGCTCCATATCAAACGCTATATCGAGCACTTCCCCCATGCCGGAGAGATCGTTTTGTTTGACAGGAGCTGGTACAACAGAGCCTTGGTTGAGTCGGTGATGGGATTTTGTACCAAGGCTCAATATAAGCGATTTATGAAGAAGGTCATTATTTACGAACAAAATTTCCTCGAAGATGCCGGCAAAACCATACTGATTAAGCTCTATTTTTCGGTGACCAAGGACGAACAGAATAGGCGATTTAAAAGGAGAAAGAACGATCCTCTACGGCAATGGAAACTTTCCGAAGTGGACCTGCAGGCCCAGGAATTATGGAATGAATTTACCATAAAAAAATTTATGTTATTGAAAAAAACCCATACAAAAAAATCGCCATGGTGGGTGATTCGATCGGACAATAAGCATCTGGCCCGACGGGAAACCATGAAGTTGATTCTTAATTCTGGACGATATAAAGGAAGAAGCCGTAAACTCAATTTCATACCGGATTCGGCTATCGTTATACCGGGCGACAAAGAATTAAAAGAAATGAAAAAGCAGCGCAAAAAACATGGTAGATTCCTGGCATGATTATCGATCATTTTAAAGCTTAAATGATTTTTGTATAAATAAGGGGGCCAGATGGCAAAAGAAAAAAAGAAAAAGAAATCAAAGGAGAAAGGCAAGAAAAAAGAAAAAAAGCTAAAGAAGAGCTTGACCGAACACACCAGTTTTAAAAATTTAAATAAGAAAAAAACAAAAACCCGCCAGGCCGTTTGGGTAAAAAAATTCACCCTTGAATATGAAGAAGAGCTGAACAGGCTTCAGATCGAACTTTTAAAATGGCAAAAACATGTCATTGCCAACGAGGACCGCATTTTGTTGTTATTTGAAGGGCGGGATGCCGCTGGAAAAGGCGGCACGATCAAAAGGATTCTCGAACATTTGAACCCACGGGGTGCCCGGGTTGTTGCTCTTTTAAAGCCCAGCGACAGGGAACGAACCCAGTGGTATTTTCAAAGGTATATCCATCAACTCCCCTCCGGCGGAGAAATTGTACTGTTCGACCGCAGCTGGTACAATCGCGCCATGGTAGAGCCAACAATGGGTTTCTGTACCGATGAAGAAAATAAGCGCTTTTTAAAAGACACCCCAATGCTTGAGTCCATGCTGGTTAAGAACGGAATTATTCTGTTCAAGTTCTTTTTCTCTGTTTCTAAAGAGGAGCAGTTGCGCCGGTTTAATGCGAGAGAGACGGACCCATTGAAGCAGTATAAAATATCGCCGGTTGACAGAGAGGCTCAGGAAAAATGGGATGATTACACTGTAAGAAAGTTCCAGATGCTCAATGAAACCAACCGAACGATTTCTCCCTGGACGATTATCCGTTCCGATAACAAGAAAAAGGCAAGGCTCAACTGTCTCAGGCATATTCTGTCCAATGTCGAGTATAAAGGTAAGATCTCCCAAGAAGAACTCCAACCCGATCCTGAGATCGTGGTATCGGGCATTGATGAAATCAGGTTCATGGAAGATCATCTCATGACGGGCGTTGAACTGCCCGGATAACTGGTGATTGACCGAAAACTCTGTATTTTCGGTCAAAAATACAAAATTCGGATTTTGCGTGAACATGGCTTTTCGCTCAAGCAATAACGATGATGTCTGGTGCGGCTCGGTTCAACCAAGCAAAATGATCTTAATTCAAAAGGAGAGATAGATGCCTGTTCAAATTATGATCAAGCGTAAATGGCAAGTCAATAAGCCGGAAGACCTCCTGCCGCTTCTCGCGGAATTACGCTCCCGGGCAAAAGAGCAAGCCGGATATATTTCCAGTGAAACATTAAGAAACCTTGATGACCCCGATGAGTTTTTGGTCATAAGCAGGTGGGAGACGGCCGACGACTGGAAGAAATGGTTTCACAGCAAGGAGAAAAGAGATATTCAAGGCAAGGTGGATTCTCTTATCGGAGAAAAAACTTTTTACGATATCTTTGAGACCGTAAGTCACTGATCCGAAATTTATGAGAAGCTCGGGCCAACGGACGGCACCCTACACCGTTTCCACGTTAATCGTTCCTGTTAATTTAATTTCTTTCCTGTACGGTACATTTTTGCATAAACATCCGGCAGACGGCTCTTTTTCAACCCCGTGATCACCTCTTCCACCGGATAGGGGATGCGCAAATGTTCTACGGCTATTTTGCCTGAAAAAATCTTAAGAATGGCAAAAGACGCCCGCGGATCTCCGTCAAACATGCGTCCCGCACTGCCCGGATTGATAAAATGAACCCCATCGATAATTTTATAATAGGGTGTATGAGAATGGCCCATGATATGAACTTGGTAGCGAGAACTCTTTGCCAGTTCACGAAAGCGGGTTTCAGGGGTGCTTGGAAACAGGATTTCATCCTTATCATCGAGGGTTCCATGGAATAGGCCGACATGGATATTGTCTATGGTAAAATCGGCTTGTCTGGGTAATGATTTCAAGTACTTAACATTTTCCGGAAGTAAGTTTTCAGATGTCCAGAAGTACATGACCCGCTTTTCTTCTTTTTTGGGCCTTTTTAATTTCTTACCTTTTAAGATTCTCAATATGCGCCTGTCCGTATTCCCCAATATGCAGACAGATTTTTTCCTTTTCCGGAACCACTGGATCGTTTCGTTGGGAAATGTACTGTAAACAGTAAAGTCACCCGTGTTAATAATCCGATCGAACCGGTATGCCCGGACATAGCTTTGTATCGCTTTTAATGCCGGATAATTGGCGTGAATATCACCCAGTACAAGTATTTTTTTCATTAGGCAGAGCGGTCGTAACTGCGGCTGTGTCAGCGAGAGGCCTTATTTATGGATTAACGGAAGCGGGCTTGCCGACATTCAGGAAGTAATATCCCTTATCATTTTGGAAAATGATTGAATTTTCTTGGTTAATTCTTTGTATTTCTTTTTTTTCGGTTTTTTCCCGATTTTTTTCAATGTTAAAGTAAGGGCATCGGTTTTCTTAATGATATTTTTCTTGACCTTTTTGGGAAGGTCCTCTTGACTTTTACCCAGTGTTTTAAGGCGGGCTTTCAGCTTGGTCGATCGTTTCTTAAAATCAATATATAATTCCAGATATTTCTTTTCCCACAAAGGCTTTAAATCTTCATTTACCCGGCTTAAACTCTTATTAAGCCATTTAATCTTTTTCTGCAAATCCCGGTTGATCTCCTCGATTTTTCTTTCTTTGGCAGATATGGTCTCACCGGGCAATTTTTTCTGTTTTTCCCTATAATATTCAGTCACAGAGATCTTGATCAGCTTGGCATAATGTGCGCCGATCGATTTGATCTCGGCCAGTTTTTCCAACGGCATTTCATAAAGCTGCTTTATGGTTGTAATGCCAAAATCGTTTAGCAATTGCATGCGAGTGACTCCGACATGCTTCAACTGGGTTAGATCATTCTGTTTCATAATAATCCCCTTTCAGCGTCGCCCTCTCTGTAGAGGGCAATGGTGTTATCTAATTGAACCGTATCAATTTATCATTTCTTTCTTTTCGGCTTTCTCATCTTACCACCTGCAGTAAGGATGGTGAATCAGATTTGCATTGAAGTACCTCGGGTCTCCAGTCACTTCCTCACCGATCCATTCAGGTTTTTCGAATTTTTGGTCTTCACTTTCAAGCTCCACCTCGGCCACGATCAATCCTTGGTTTTCACCGCAAAACTCGTCGACCTCCCAGACGAATCCTTTGTAGGCGATTTTGCACCTCATCTTTTCGATGAGAGGTTTTTCGCACAGGTCATCCAGCATGGCTTCAGCTTCTACCCCGGGGATTTCATATTCGTACTCAGCCCGGACAGCTCCCCGAGAGATACCCTTGACGGTTAAATATCCTTTGTCACCAATAATGCGCACACGCACAGTTCTTTCTTTAATGCTGTTTAAATAACCCTGGCGATACATCACTCCTTGCTCTTTACGCCAGGCACTGTTGTTTACCAGGAATTTTCTTTCAATTTCCAGGGCCATTGCCACCTCATAAAATTTAGCAATATTGCTTTTAACTCAAGTTTCGCACACCAGACTTTAACGATGCGCTTTACTCGTAAAGGTTGGATGGTGTTTTTTAAAAGGTAAAATATCTCGACAACTGCGCAAAAAGTTATGTTCTCACAATCCAACCAGGCCAGGCGCAACGGCAGCGTTTGTCGAAGTTTTGTATTCTATTCAGTATGATAAAATGATATTTGATGTCCAGGCGCCGTCAACAAAGCGAAAACGCTCTGTTTATATTTTGCCTTTTAAAAAATATCATCCAACCCTTGGGCGCTAAGGATTTTGATTTAAATCAGGGTGCGAAACTTGAATTTTAGATTATTCGAACCTCAAAGGCCGGTGGTCGAAAGTATGTTTTTTTGAATTTTACTCCACAGGTTTTGATATGCTTTTGAAGCCACTGAAGCCGGCGCAAAGGCCGCAACCGGTTCGCGTTCAATCCCCATTCTTTCGATCTGTGACAAATATGGAATAAGGCTTCGTAAAACACCGTTAAACTCCTTAAACGCCATCGCCATGAGGGCGTGGTGCATTTTTTTACGCCGGTCGACCATCGAAAAAAAGGTATAAATTTTACTAACATCATATTTGTTCTTTTTACAGAAAGAGAGTAACTGTCGATGCGTCCGCACCGACAGCGTTGTGGGAATAAGTGGAACAAGAGTGTAATCAACAGCATTGAATATATTTTCGGCCAGGATACTGATGGTGACCGGACAGTCAAGAATGATCAGATCATATTCAGCCTTAAGAGGCTTCAGTATTTTCCTCAACCGCTGCTTTGAGCGCTTGAGTTTGCCAAAAGCGGTATCTAAATTGCGATGAGTGAAATCGGCCGGCAGCAGATCCAGGTTGTCATAATCAGTGCCTTTAATGTTTTTTTTTAACTGCATACCTCCTTTAATAAACCCTTCTGTGCCGAACTTGAGTTTGGGTTTGATCCGAAAATAATAGGTTGCCGAGCTTTGAGGATCGAGATCACAGATCAGGGTTTTCGCGCCTGCCTGCGCTGCCAAATAGGACAGGTTTACTGCTGCTGCCGTTTTGCCCACTCCCCCTTTATTGCTGTAGAGTGCCAGGGTTGTCATGCCGTCGCCGCTTTCGTTTTTGATGCAAAAAGGTCTTGAAACAGCCTCTTATTGGGGGGCGCTGCAAAGTTGGTATAAGTTTTGGCAAACGCATTTTTCACGATCTGTTTGTTTCTATCCAATGTTCCGATCAGACTGCCGATGGCCACAAGCACTTTTTGGGAATTCGGATCGATTGCGGGTATTTCCCCGGCAATGTCCATCAGATAGTCTTGCTGAACACAAAGATCATTAAAGTCCCCTAAATTATCCTGCAATTTCTTTAATTGTTCGATCAGGCTATCGATTGTTTGGCGTGCAAACAGACTGGAGAAAAACTCCATCAGGTATCGCAGTTTTTTACATTCAATCCTCAATGCATGCAGTTTTTCGTCCTCGGTTTTTTTAAGAATCAGGTTGCCGGATTTTACAATACTCCGATATTGTTGATAGATTCTTTTCCGTGCCAGACGAATGATCGGGAGGTCGGCATTAGATGCGGTCGGCGAATTCTGCTGCGGTTCATGTAAAAACGACTCCCAATCCTGCATAATTTGCGCAAATTTTTTAGACTCCAAACCGCTGATGACCTTTTTGAGCGCCTTTGATCGTTTTTTCCGTAAGTAGCCAAATAAAGGATTAATGTCATCACGCAAGCCCGAAGGAAGCATCCCTTTGTAGGTGTCCTCCTTTAGCAGATAGACGTCCAAATCGCGCAACTGGTTGGAGAGTTTACCCACAAAAACAAAATCTTTTTTAAATCGACCGATGGTCTCTTGCGGAAACACAGATTTAATCTGACTCAAAGCAGAGCGCGTGCGCCGAATAGCGACCCGGAAATCATGTAAAAATTCCGTATCCAGGTCTTTCTCAATCTTGTTTTGATTGATTTTCATTACCTGCAACAAAAAGCGTAAAATGATTTTGGCGGCTTCATCAGAGCGCATATCGGGATCAAGCCGTATTTTCAACTTTGAAGAGTAACTGCCTGGTTGTTTTTCTACGGCCTCAAGGGCTTTAAAGTAAATATCTTCTTTTTTGCAGGCTGCAAATCCACTCTCCTTGAGTCGTTTGGTCAGGTTGCGAGAATCTTTCTGATATCCTTTAACCGGGTTCAACCACAAATAAACAGCCAATACCGGCGCGTTTTTACCACGGGATGGCCGAATTTCTTCGTAAACCAAGCGGACCACGGTTTTTTCATCCTGATTCAAAAGGCACCATGGCGTTGAACGGGAATGTACTTCAACGAGCTTGAAGAGAGCCCGCATTTTTATGATCGGTGCCAATTGTTCTTTTAATTTGCTATCGGAGAAATCCCATATAAAAACCGGCGGAGAGGTAATTTCAGTGACGTGGACAATTTCGTTTTTAAACAGCTTGCGTAAAAATAGTTTATTTCCGGATGCATACAAGACCAACGATTTGTCAAATAAGCGCCAGTCAAATGTATCGTAGATCACCATACTCTTGCGCGCGGGTCGCTCTTTTTTGATCCCATAATAATCGGCCAGTCCGCTAATCAACTGCTTTTCATCATACCCGTCAGGCAAGTTAAATTTTAAATGATTATGCATGCTTTGGTCCTAAATCCGGCTAAACTCATTCATCCTGGTACTGCCTCGGATAATCAAAAAAGACGGATTCACCTTTACCGTCTCGCACGTTTTCCCAACGATCCACATTAAACCTGATGCAGTAAACTCCGGTGGTAGGGATGTTGTCTACCGGGTTTTTTTTCAGCAGTATGTCAGCAAAGTCATTGAAACCAGGGTTATGCCCGAACAGCATAATCGTTTCATAATCATCATCCAGAGCTCTCACCATTTCGAAAAGATACCATGCGCTGGCATGATAAATTTTTTCATCAAAGATAATCTTCTTTTTCGGATAGCCGATGGCTTTGGCAACAGCTACGGCCGTTTTTCTGGCTCTTTTTGCAGGACTTGACAGAATAAGGTCGGGCATAATTCGTCGCTCTTGCAATTTTTCCCCCATAAACGGTGCATTCATTTTGCCTCTTTTATTCAAAGGTCTGTCAAAGTCGTCCAAACTTCCATTTTTCCAGCTCGATTTGGCATGTCTGACCAGAATAATTGTTTTCATCTTGAACACACTCCTTTCAGCCAGTCAAATAGACTGAACAGGTCGATTGTTACCGTTCACGGGTTCAGGGAGGCATCGAAAATATGAGTATTGGTCAATCCGCTTGCCGGCCTTCGCTCTCGTGCTCATGCAACGCATGGCGGTGATAGAACTATGAACGGAGAACGCTAAACCCGTGAAAACTCACGGCCGATTTGCCTGCATACATTTTGACGATAAATGATCTTTTAATCTTTGTCCAATATATTTCTTGCTTTTTGTGACAAATTGTTCATGTCAAATGGTTTCTGAATGAAGCCATTGCAGCCGCGCTCCAAAATTTGCGTTGCCTTGCCGGTGATGCTATAGCCGCTCGAGAGCATCTATTCCACGTCGGATCAATCCTTTCAGCTCTTCTTCCAAGATAAAAAATAATTGAAGTTTCTGATTCCGTCATGCTATTTAATCTTAATTGCAAATATCATTGGAAATTCCGGCGAATGAGCTAGTGTCCGTCCATAAATGAGGATTTTTGTTCAAGATCAAGGCATGCGAAAAAAATAACCACAGGCATATAGTTGATATTCCGAGGATTATTTTTTGAGCATAACGCAGAGATTGGGCAAAAAGACCATTTATGGACGGACACGAGCCAATTTCGAATTTAACCTGAACTTATGGGAAGAACCTTCTGCATCTCATAGGGGAGGTGTCAAGATATGAAACTTCGTATAATTCTCATTGTCCTCTCTTTAATGGCCTTTCTTTCAGCAGGGACAGGAGGGTATCTTTACTATTCATCTGTGAAAAATTCTGCATTTGAGGAAGCTGACAGACAGGCTGCCTTTCACACGGAGACGATTAAAAGTCATCTCTCTTTCTTTCTGTATGAAAACTTGAATTCGGTTAGAGCTTTGGCCGGGCTGCAGGAACTGCCGCAAGCCCTTTCTAAAAAAGATGAAGACTCTCTTTTAAGAGTCAATTCCATTCTCGATCATTTTAAAAATATCTATAAAGCGGATGTCTGTTATTTGATTGACCGTGATGGAAACACCATAGCCTCAAGTAATCGAAATGCATCTGACAGTTTTGTGGGGCAGAATTATGCCTTCCGTCCTTATTTCCAGCACGCCATCAAGGGAGATCCTTTCATCTATTTGGGTTACATGGCCCTCGGAGTGACATCAGGCAGAAGAGGGATCTACTACAGTCACTCGGTTTATGAAGATGGGCAGGATACACCCGTAGGGGTTGCTGTCATCAAGGCCCCTATTGATCCTATGGAAAGAGAGTTCGTCAAGGATTACGAAGGCATCGTGATGCTCACAGACCCACATGGTATTGTTTTCATCTCCAACCGCAATGAATTGATTCTACATACCTTGTCAAAACTTTCTCCCGAAGAAATCACCCAGATTAAAAGGTATAGGCAATTCGGAGAAGGGCCGTGGAATTGGACCGGCCTGAATATGATCGATGAGACGCATGCGATTGACAGTTTGGGAAATAAATATCTCTTCCATAAGTTAGCAATGGACAATTACCCGGGGTGGAATCTTATCTTCTTGAGCGACATAAAGTCGATTCTCAAGCGAGTATCCAGACCTTTAATAAAGATAAGCGGCTATCTGATCCTGATATGGTGTGCATTTATAGGATTGGCCGTATTTATCCTTTATAAGAAAGCAAATAGTGAAATAGATCAAAGGAAAAAAGCCGAAAAAGCACTGAGGAAAGCCCATAGTGATCTGGAAAAACGAGTTGAGGAACGAACCGCTGACCTGACGAAATCGGTCGATGAGCTCCAGAAAGAAATAGTGGAGCGCGAGCGGGCCGAAGAGGCACTTTGTGGAAGTGAAGAGAAGTATAGGACCTTAACAGACAATCTTAGTGTTGGGGTGTTCAGGACTACCCCGGGACCTAAAGGCAATTATATTGAGGTTAATGCCGCCTATACCAAAATGTTTGGATTTGACAATAAGGAAGCGTTACTTTCGTTTTATGCTTACGATCTTTATCAAAACCCGCATGATCGAGACAGATTCAGTAAAAAAATGCTCAAGGACGGAACTGTCAGCAATGAAGAGATCATGCTTAAAAGAAGCGACGGGGCACCATTTGTTGGTTCTGTATCGGCGGTGGCGGTAAAAGATGACAATGGTAAAGCAAGATACTATGATGGGATTTTGGAAGATATCACCGAACTCAGACAGGCCAAGGAAGAGGCCCAGAAGCGTCGGGAAGAGATGGCTCATTTGGGGCGAGTGGCGTCCATGGGTGAACTTTCCGCGTCGTTGGCCCATGAACTCAATCAACCCCTGACGGCAATCATGAGCAACGCCCAGGCAGCTCTTAGGCTTATTGCCGGCGATGCACCGGATCTCGATGAGGTGCGTGATATACTCAGTGATATTGTTGCGGACGACAGGCGCGCCGGCCAGGTCATACAACGGCTTCGTTCGCTGTTCAGAAAAGGCGAATTTGAGAGGGTAGAAGTAAACATTAACGATCTGGTTCAAGAGGTAGTATCGCTGATAAAAAGTGAAGCGATTATAAGGAACGTCTCCATAGAGACAACACTGGGCAGAAGCCTTCCCCCGCTGCTGGGAGACAGAATTCACATACAACAGGTGATTATCAATTTTATTCTGAATGCCTCAGAAGCCATGACGGACGTCGATGATGCCCCTCGAAAGATCATCATCTCGACAATTAAAGAGGACGAACAGTGGGTCAAAGTGGGAATCAGGGATTCCGGTATCGGTATTCTTGAGGATAATTTCAATCAGATTATAGAGCCCTTCTATACCACCAAACCTGAAGGCATGGGAATGGGGCTCTCAATTAATCGGTCGATTATCGATGCTCATTCGGGCCTGTTGTGGGCTGAAAA
>JACNIG010000079.1 GCA_014383215.1 Candidatus Desulfatibia vada
GCAAAGAAGTTTCCATAGCATCTGTAAAAGATTATCTGAGCGACAAAGTGGAGATAAGACCGTTTATCAAGAGGTGAACCAGGAAAATTGTCTCCTTCCAGGGTAACCAAAGCCGGGTCCTTTGAGCCCGTCAAAAATCCCGTTAGCGAGGGAGTATTGCAGCGAAGATCCCGCCCGCGCGGGATTCTTTTTTAGATTGATTTGAGCTTCTGGCTGTGCTATGTCCCGCGCGGGACTAAGACCCTTTTAAGGAACGATATCGAGTTTTTACAAACGAAACGAGCAACTAAAATATAAATGCCTCAAGAATATATTGTACTGATTATCGGTTACATTTTTGGGTTTTACATGGCCTGGAACATCGGGGCCAACGATGTCGCCAACTCCATGGCACCGGCAGTAGGTGCCAAGGCGATTACCATTCGCCAAGCAATATTTCTGGCCGGGATTTTGAATATCCTCGGGGCAACATTTATCGGCTCCCATGTTACCAACACCATCCGTAAAGGGATTGTCTCCACCGACATCATGACCGATCCGCATTTGGCACTGATCGGAGCGCTTTCGGCCTTGCTGGCGGCGGCCCTGTGGGTCAGTTTCGCTACCTGGAAGTCTTTACCGGTCTCGACAACCCACTCGATTGTGGGGGCCATGATCGGCTTTGGAATCATGGCCGGCGGTGTGTCGGTTATCAACTTTGCGAAACTTGCTGCCGTAGTGGCAAGTTGGATCATTTCCCCGCTCTTCAGTATTATCATCGCCTATGTAATGTTTAAAATTATCGTCAGGTTGATTCTATCAAAAAAGGATGCTTTCTCCCTAGGGATGAAGCTCTCGCCGTTTTTTATCGGTATAACCCTTTTTGTAGTTGTACTGTCGTTTCTGTTTAAGACCCCGCTGGGCAAAAAACTGGCTCTTGGAAACATCGCCGCCTTGATAGTGGCATTCATTTTAGCTATCATTTTTGGATTTGTCGGGAGGATGATTTTAAAACACTTCATTAAAGACAGGCAAGCCGGGGCAGAAGGAATCTTCAGGCGCATCCAGATTGGAACAGCCTGTTATCTTGCACTAGCACAGGGGGCAAACGATGTGGCCAATGCCGTCGGTCCTCTTGCGGTTATTTATTTTTTGGTCAAAACCGGCAGTGTCGGCGCCGAAGTCCCGGTGCCCTGGTTTCTCCTGTTTTTTGGGGGTATCGGAATCGCCTGCGGAATCGGTATGGCCGGTCACCGTGTTATGGATACCCTGGGCACAAAAATTACGGCCCTCAGCAATACGCGCGGTTTCTCGGTTGAATTTGCAGCGGCAACGACCGTGCTTGTGGCCTCAAAAATGGGCCTGCCGGTTTCAACCACTCATGCGGCCGTCGGCGGTGTCCTGGGCGTAGGGCTTGCGGGCGGAATTGAGGCCGTTAACTTTGCCATAGTTTATAGAATTATGTTATACTGGATTTTGACCGTACCGGCGGCTGCCGTTACCAGTATGGTCATTTTTAAAATACTTCAATTCATTTTATAAAAGGAGATGGCGATGCGAGTTCCATTTCTTTCAATGTTTATGAAATCACCGTTTGAAGGGCTCCAGGAGCATGCCGAAAAAGTAAAAGAATGCGCCTGGACGTTTCAACAAGCCATGGAATGTTATATTTCGGACCAGTGTAAACGCTTTGAAGAAATGCGGGAAGAAATCATTAAGCTGGAGAGTGAAGCGGATGCAATCAAACGCCGTGTCCGTGGTCATATGCCCAAAGGGACCATGATGCCGGTCTCTAATTTTTTGATTTTCAGTTATTTAAGAGAACAGGATTCCGTTCTGGATGCAGTCGAAGATACGCTCGACTGGATATCTTACCGTAGTGAGCCCGGCATTGCCGATGCTTTGAAAAACGACTTCTTAGAATTGGTCAATGCCGTGATCAACCCCATCGATGAATTGAGCGTCATGGTAAAAGAAGCCAGAAGTTACTTTAAAAATTATTCCGAAGAACAACGCGTCATTGTTAAAAATATTGTCCGCAATCTACGCAAGCATGAACACAAAGCCGACACAATAGAAGACATTATCAAGCGTAAAGCCTTTCACATGGAGACCGATCCCGTCACTGTTTTTCATATGATCCGTCTGGCCGAAATCATCGGCTCCATAGCAGATCATGCTCAAAATGTCGGCGACGTGATGCGCGCGATGCTTTCAAAATAGATCACGGCTTTTGCTGCTGTATCAGCAATAATTTTTTGAGGTTGTTTTTTGCGTTAAGATCGTCGGGGTTTATTTTCAGCACTTTGCGAAAATGGTCAATAGCGCCCTTGATATCGCCTTTAGCAAAAAATGCTGCTCCCAGATTGTATTGGGCATCAACATGATCCGGTTGTATGCGCAACGCTTCTAAATAATGTTTAATGGCTTCATCGGTGCGGCCCTGTTTTGTCAGGGCAGCACCCAGATTGATGTGCAAGTCCGCATTATCGGAATCTATCCGCAGCGCTTGTAAATAATGGTCGATGGCTTCTTCTGCGCGGCCTTGCCGGTAAAAAGCATTCCCCAGATTGTAATTAGCTACCACATTATTGGGCTTTATCCGCAGCGCTTGCAGATAATGGCTGATGGCTTCTTCTGTATGGCCCTTTTTATAAAAAGCTTTTCCCAGATTGTTGTGAGCATCCACATAATCAGGCTTTATGCGCAAGGCTTCTAAAAAATGATCCATGGCTTCATCTATACGTCCCTGGGCGGACAGCGCCGCCCCCAGATTGTTATGCGCCAGCCAATTCTTGGAAGTTATTGCAAGGGTATGCTCAAAAAGGGTAATGCTGTTTTTCCAATATCCTGTCTGTTTCCATGTCACTGCCATTAGGGTGGAAAGCAGGGCAATTGCCAGGGCGGCCAGCAATATTTTTCTGTGCCGCCATTGAGCCGCAAGTTCGGGAGCACCCCAGGCAATAATGATAAACAGCCCGATATGCGGAACATATGTATAACGGTCAGCCATGGCTTGGCCGCCCACCTGAACCAGGCCGATTACAGGTACTAATGTGCCCAGGTACCACAGCCATCCCACCGTAAAATACGGACGATGCTTTATAACTCTGATTACCCCGCAAGAGACGGCCGCAAGCAACAAACAGGCCCCTGCAATCTTGAACCCTGAATGCATTCCCGGGTGTGGATAACGGGCAGCCAGAGTGGAAGGCCAGATCATTTTTGCGATGTAGTTTGTATAGGAAACCAGAGCGTTGGCAGTTCTGACTTTAAATGGAATAGCTTCCAGAGGTACGATGGCTTGGGCCTGCTTTTGGGCATAGAAAGTCACGGTACTTGACATTGCTGCAAGCACAAACAAAGGTATTTTCTCCCAAACCAGGCCCAGAGCAGTCGACCTTTGTTGAGCGTTGTTGCTCCAATCCGATTGATCCAAGCCAAACCTGTTCAGCGGCCATATATCCAGCAGAAGCAATACAAAAGGTAAGGTCACAAGCATCGGCTTGCTCATCAGCCCGAGGGTAAAGCATAAAACAACCAAAAGATATCTGTTGACCGCGGGATGCTCAACATACCGGATGTAACTATATATAGTCAACATCCAGAAAAAAGCGCTCAATACATCTTTACGTTCCGACACCCAGGCAACCGACTCAACATGTAGCGGATGAAGAGCAAACAAAGCTGCAACAAAAGCACTTCGCCATAAGCTGCCGGTCATTTTGGTTAAAACGAAAAACAATAATAAGGTGTTGGCGAGATGGAAGAGCAAGTTGGTTAAATGATGCCGGCCGGAGTTCATCCCATAGAGCTGACAGTCCAGCATATGTGACAGCCATGTCAATGGATGCCAATTAGACGCATGTGTGGCTGTGAATGCCCAGGTGATGTTCTCAAACGTCAAACCGTTTTGAATATGGCTATTATCGTAGACGTAGGTATTGTCGTCAAAGTTCACAAAATCAAAAATTTGTACCTGCCAATAAACAGCCAACGTTGCCACAACAAGCAGCAGGCACACCCATATATTACGATTATTGATTCTGTTCATGGCAAACTTGCCGGGTTGGATTTTTGACCCTAACGTTGTATTAATCTGGTCATTATTTATGAGGGTATGCGTGAGATAGTCGCTTGTACCGCACAGATACTGGATGTTTGATACTTGATGCTGGATATTCAGGAATGCTCAAATAGTGAAATCCAAAAACATCCAGTATCCAGAGACCAGTATCCAGGATCAGCTAATACTGGCCATGGCTTTTGTCTCAACAACTTAGATTGAATACAAAATTTTATGTAACTATAGGGTTTACTTACGGGATAACTTCATAATCTTGAAGCAATACAGCCAACTCCTGCTCTAATTTCCAGACCCGGCCATAAACCGTTATTGCCTGATCTTTTTTCAACATGCGCAATTCTTTATTGAGTTTTGGTTTGGCAAAACAGCTGATTGTATGGGAAGCTCCTGCACCTGATAAATACAATATAACATAATTGTCTTCACCTATTGCTCCGGGAGCCAGGTGTTTAAATTGACCGGTAATTTTAACACATACCCCGGCATCAGTAAGAGAATTAATAAATTTCTCCTCATAAATATGCCCGGAAGTCAATTCCGCCAAGTCAGGAACAATGTAATCATCATCAGAGCATTTATAGTGAATTATCACTTTTTTGGTATGCTTAACAGCAGTGGAACATCCCAAAAAGATAAAAATAAAACAAACCACAAAAAAAATGCCCAACCTCATTTTTAAAAAGCTCCTCATGCCCAACCTCCTTTTATTAACTCAATTGATCGTAAACAAAATGCTGCAAAATATAAAAAGAATCTA
This sequence comes from Candidatus Desulfatibia vada, assembly GCA_014383215.1. GTDB lineage: Bacteria > Desulfobacterota > Desulfobacteria > Desulfobacterales > UBA11574 > Desulfatibia_A > Desulfatibia_A vada. The sequence goes on from JACNIG010000079.1 coordinate 4,824, forward strand.
AACAAACGCGTCCTATTTGTTATTATTACGATGTTTTAAGTTTTAATTTATAATTTCTGGTCATATCATTCCTATAATGTCAATTCCTAATTTCCATAAAAAAAAGGGCTTACAGCTTTTAATCACTGTAAACCCTTATTTTTTCTGGTAGGCACGAGTGGATTTGAACCACCGACTTCTACCGTGTCAGGGTAGCGCTCTCCCCCTGAGCTACGTGCCTGCAATTTGAAAAATCTGTTAACACCTCTTTATCAAGCTGTCAAGCAAAATGCCTTAACTCACCTATGCAATAAAATTTTTTGAAAAATTATAATTTTATAAAAATATTAATTTGTTATTGGAGGACTGTAAGGGAATTAGATGCTGGCAATTCGTCCTCTTAATTGCAACAATGTGATAAAAATGTTAACGTTGCCAGAAGTCTATTCTTGGAAGAGGGAAATTATCATGAGGTTGGCGGCGGTTATAACCCTGCTCTCGGTTTTGATTCTGACGGCTTGTGCGTCCCCCTATAAAGCCCCGGATCTGGGCGGTTTGTACAACAGTCTGGTTCAGAATGAGAGCCCCTACCGCAATCCGGTAATTCTTATCCCGGGACTACTCGGCTCCAAACTGATTGATCAGCAAACCGGTGAGATTGCCTGGGGTACCTTCGGCGTGGGGAATCTAAGCTCCGGAACAGCTTCGGGTACCGCCGGCATTGCACTTCCCATGAGCAAGGGGCAAAAGTTAAGCGCTTTGCGGGATAACCTTGTCCCGGCAGGTGCTCTTGACCGGGTAGTTGTTAATTTTTTGGGATACCCGTTGCAGCAAAATACCTATGCACACATTCTGGGTGTGCTGGGCATCGGCGGGTATCGTGACCAGAACCTTGCTGAAGCCGGTGTCATCGATTATGGCAATCGCCATTTTACCTGCTTTCAATTTGATTATGATTGGCGGCGTGATTTAGTTGAAAGCGCCGGGGTGCTCGACCGGTTTATTAAGGAAAAGCGCCGGTACGTTCAGCAAGAAATTGAAAAGCGGTTCGGCATTAAAAACCATAATGTTAAATTTGACATTGTGGCCCATTCCATGGGCGGTCTCGTGGCCCGGTACTACCTGCGCTACGGTGCTAATGACCTTGGTTCAGACGGCAGCCTGCCTAAGCTTACATGGGACGGCAGCAGGCATGTGGAGCACCTGGTTCTCATCGGCACACCGAATGCGGGCTCGATTGATACCCTGATGAGTCTGTTCAACGGATATCGTCCCGCCTTTTTACTGCCGCATTATCCTCCGGCAGTGCTGGGTACTATGCCGTCAACATATCAGATCCTTCCTCGAAGCCGCCACCACCCGTTTGTGGATGAAAAAAGGAGCCCTGTATCTGATATATTTGCTGCCGAACTATGGATAGAGAAGCGCTGGGGCCTGGCCGACCCCGGGCAGGATCACATACTTAAAATCCTGCTGCCGGGGGTCAGCAGCCCTGAAAAGCGCCGGCAGATTGCCCTGGACCACTTGCGCAAATCCCTGCATCGCGCCAAACAGTTTGCCGCGGCCCTGGACGTTCCGGCCCAGCCGCCGGAATCTCTTCATTTCTTCCTGGTAGCCGGAGACTCCGAGAATACGAATAAAACCGTTCAGTTTGATTCAGGGGGAAGGTTGACAATCATAGAGCAAGGTCCCGGCGACGGAGTGGTGCTGCGAAAAAGTGCTCTCATGGACGAACGCCGGGAAGATAACTTGACCTTCCGGCTGATCTCTCCGATAAAATGGAGTCAGGTGCTTTTTTTGTTTTCAGATCACCTCGGCCTTACACGGAATCCGGCGTTTACAGACAACCTTTTATATTTTCTAATGGAGAGCCAGAGAGATTAGTCTTAATTTCTTTTGTAAGGATTTGAAAATTTATACGACAAAAAAGAAAAATATTGCTTATATTTGACAAAATAGGCCTAAAGAAAGGATAAACTTAAAATGGAAACATATTACAAACCGGAAGACCTGCTGAAATTTGAGGAAATCGGAAAAGAAGTTCCCGAGCTGGCTAAAAAGTTTTTTGAGTATTACGGTGCCGTGTTTGCCGAAGGCGAACTCACGGAAAGAGAGAAAGCGCTTATTGCCCTGGCCGTGGCGCATGCTGTACAGTGCCCCTATTGTATTGATGCCTATACGCAGGCCTGCCTCGAAAAGGGCTCCAATGCGGCCGAGATGACCGAAGCGATCCATGTTGTAACAGCCATACGCGGCGGTGCATCCCTTGTACACGGCATTCAGATGCGTAATATTGCTGATAAGTTGTCCATGTAAAACATTCGGAGTAAAAATGTATAGCGAGCAAGTATTACATGAAGAGATAGATGTTTTATCGCCGGAACCCATTACTTTAATGCCTTTCAGTCTGGCCCTCTCGCGTCACGGGCTTAAGTTGAACCGTGTAACAACCCATACCTTACAGGTTAATGTCGGTTTCTTGTGTAACCAGACCTGCCGGCATTGCCATTTGAGCGCCGGTCCCGGCCGGAAGGAGAACATGGAATTGGGGATCGTAAACGAAGTGGTGTCATATGCCCGGCGCAGCTGTTTTGAAACCATTGACATCACCGGCGGAGCCCCGGAAATGAACCCCGGCATCGGTGCGCTGATTGAAGGCGTGTTCCCTCTGGCGCCCAGGATTATGCTGCGCTCGAATCTGTCGGTCTTAAATGATGGCAAAAAAGATCAATTGCTAAAGATGTTGAAAGCATACCGGGTTGTCGTCGTGGTGTCTTTTCCATCTTTAAATGAATTCCAGTCCGACTCACAGCGGGGCGACGGGATCTTTCAAAAAAGTATCGATGCCCTCAGAAAGTTGAACGCCATGGGGTACGGGCACGACGGGTCCGGCCTGGAACTCAACCTGGTATCCAACCCTACGGGGGCCTTTGTGCCCCCCTCACAGGCCGAGACCGAAAAGAGGTTTCGCAAAATTTTAAAGGAAAAACGGGGTGTTGTCTTCAACAACCTTTTTAATTTTGCCAATGCGCCCCTGGGAAGGTTTCGTCAGTGGCTTGTAAAGTCAGGCAACTTTTCTGCATATATGGAGAAACTCTCCGCCGGTTTCAACCCCTGCGCTGTTGCAGGTCTGATGTGCCGCAGCCTGGTATCAGTCGCCTGGGACGGGTACCTTTACGATTGTGATTTCAATCTTGCCGGAGGTCTTTTCATGGGAGGGCGCAAAATGCATGTATCTGAAATGCCGGGCCCTCCGGAGCCGGACAGCCATATCTCTACAGGGGATCATTGCTATACCTGCACCGCAGGAGCGGGATTTACCTGAGGCGGTTCTATTAATACCTGAGTTCAGGTTTAGTTTCCATCCATAAATGGCTATTTTTCCGATGAGCGGCGTTCTCCGCGGGTTT
>JACNIG010000334.1 GCA_014383215.1 Candidatus Desulfatibia vada
TCTTTAAGCCGCAACAATATGCGCTGACGGGCCAAATCCGCAGAAACACGTTCTCCCTGCGTCGTAGCACCTGCAAACAGGGCCTCAATCTTCAGGAGTTTTTCTATGAGAATGGATTCGTTCATGCTAAATAACTCATTATTTAAAACCTCCTTTTCGTCGCACTTTTAACTAAGCCTTAATAGTTGCTTCCTTACCCAATTCAGGCCTTAAAACAGGTGTTCTAAGGATCAAAATGCTCCCGAATTATGCATATAATATTCGTATCATCAACCACTTGGCTTGGTCCGGCCCAATTCCAAGCAATTTTCGTTTTTTTCTATTTTTCGGAAGGAGTTTCCGGCAGCTTGTCCAAGAGAAGACTGTCAATTTATTTCCTGGTGACAGGGCCGTGGTGTGGATATGCTCATTTTTTTGATCTTTCAGATATTATTTGCAGATCGCTTATCGAATCAAAGTCTTTTTCGTTGTGAGTCACCAAGGGAGAACCGTGCCGAACGGCACAGGCAGCAATCCATGCGTCGTTGTGGGATATGGGACGTCCCAATCGATTCCGTTCAGCCAGAACCTTTCCGTAACGTTTTGCGACTTCATGATCATAGGGGATGACGACGAAGTTCTTAAGACTTGTCTTTAATCGGAGGCGTCTCTTCTCTCCCCATTTGGCCTTTTCCGCTCCATAGTAAAGCTCCCCCACAGTAATGAAAGAAATAGCAACCAATTTTCCAGTGAGATGAGGTGCATATGCTCGTGACTCCGGGCTGCCACGCATCAGGTATGAGACAATATTCGTATCGATGATGATTTTAGGAGCGGTCATCCTTTGCTATCCCGTTGCAAGGCTCTGCTGCCGCAACTTGCGGACCTCTTCCTCAAATCCGTCGTCCGGTTCACCCGGCCAGGTCCCAAACAGAACGCTGACATCGCTGAGGGGTTGGACTTCCTGGGCTTGGGCCAGTTCTTCAATACTGAGGGACTGCCAGAAGTCGGACGGCAGAGGCGTGCCCTGCGGCAAAAGATCGGTTCGTTCCTGTTCGCGATCCTCAAGACGCTGAATGTCGTGAAGCACAATACTGGTGATTTTGCCTGTGATCTTATCCTCTTTTGCCTCCCCAATGATTTTGACATATCGCAGAATATTTTCCAGGATCTCTTCCTTTCTCTCTTCATCAAAGAGACAGAGCACCGGATCGCCGACGGATGGATGCACCCGGCAGCGGGTGCCATGTTCTTTAAAGTCGGCCATCAGCAAACGACCTTCGATGGTCCGGATGTTGATCTGAGGACCATGGATCCGTTCCTGAATTTTGCCATAACCGTTTGGATTATATGACGCGCCTAAAGGCTGAGGTCGATCGTTCAGGAAAAATTGAATTTCAGAGACGCCCTTCTCAAAGAGAGTGCCCAGATCCCTCCAGGCGATCAATACGCCCGAATCGAAACCGGCCGGCAGTTCTTCGCCTTCCTGCTGGACCTCCATTAGACCTTTGAGGGCCTTTTCAAGAATTTCAACCCCAAAATCCAACCCCTCAAAGGCCTGTTGCCCGGAAGGCCGCTCAAAGCCCAATACCGTGTCAGGGCTCCCATGGGTCAATTCCACCAGATCCAGGCCGATCTCATCCTTAATGCTCTTCTGGGTCGGCCCCCGCCGCACGCTTTCCTCTTGACCCTGCAGAACCCTCCCAACTCGGTTCAGCACTTTGTTCAACTCAGACAGCAACAAGAGCAACTGGCTCACCGGGATTCGGCTGGTGCCGATGGATTCCCCTTTCAAGAGTATTTCGAAAAAATGGCTATGTTTACTCATCGTTGTAATCACCTCCTTCAGGGCGGCAGATACGACGAACCTTTTCAAAAGACGTTAAACAACGGGGGTAGAGAGAATTGCCGTCCTAAGCGATCGCCGACCAAATCCTCACCACGGTTCTCTATATCACAATATCCGTGAATAATAAACAGATTGACCTTCGATGCGGCTGCAAGCTGCCAATCAAGAAAACAATTATTCGCCTGTCACCATTTTTCTTTTTGTCATCTCGTTTAAAGTGGCGCTCCGGCGTCACGGAGAATCGCGATGATTTCAGACTTCACTTTATTCGGAATCTCAGCCGCCTCGGATATGGTTACATATTTAAAGGTCGTCAGGTCGAATGGCACCTTGTCATTCCGATTGCGCGGTTCAAAAAGAAAGATGAGGCGATTCTTCTCATGATGCTTGAGGGCGTAGCCTGCTTCGACAAAAACATTGGGGCGATGGCCGGTCAAGTCGCAAATGATGATATCGGACGAGGCGATGGCTTCGTACATGCGGTGGTGGATCGGAAATGCACCGCCCTCTTCTGTGCCCATATCGATCAACTCCAAGCGAGCACCATGATCCCTTTCGATGGCCGCCAACGTCTCCCGAAGCTGTTGGAGGCGCAAGTTTGCCTTGATAAAGCCATCATACGGCGCATCTTGCGGGGGATACCAGCGAGCCAGGAAAACCCGTTTGGGAACCCGTTGCTGGGCGGCCTTGAACGTTTCGAGGAGTTGCTTGGCCGGGGAAACCGGATTAAGGAGACTCGTTATTCCCTCGGCGCCAAGCCATAGGCCAATGCGATTCAGCAAACTTACAGCGGCGTTCACTTTGGCGTTATGTGTATCGCCCATACTCTCCCGCCAGACGCGAGCTGCCAATTCCAGAAAGGCATAGGCCTGGCAAAGGGAAGGATGACGCGCAGTTAGCCGTGTTAAAATGTCGGTTAAGGCTGCAAATAGCTCATCGGCAAAGTTGGTCAAGGCTGCACGGGTTTCAGCAATGGCCGGGTCCATCTGGATCAGATTCCATGCCGCTTCCCACAGAGAAGTCAGGGGGCGCTCTCCAAACCGTTGCCGAGCTGGTTCGGGCAGGTTGTCCAAACGCTCGCAAAGTAAGCGGGTCAGGTGCAACTCCGGACTATAGGCGAACTCATTGTCCGGGGTCATGGCATGGGCAGGATCCTGGCCCAGTAATAGCCGCAAGCCATGTTCCGATTCCAGGGTAAGGGCGGTACTGTTGATTGTGTGGAAGATCAGGGATTCAGCGTAATCGTCAGCATCGTTTTCCGTTGGTCCCAACAAAATGAGACAAAAAGGGGCTAAATATTTGGAAGGAACAATTTCATCTTCTTCAAGCGTTTCAGCCATGGCTAGGCGGTGATTGCCATCGATGCGACAAATCTGCTTTTGCTCCTTGACGACTTCCAGATCGCTCCGCTGAATCCTGATCTGCTGAATCCGTTGATGCTTGCCGCCAAAACGGCGGCTGATGGCTATGAGAGCGCCTTTTTCCGATTCAACGCCGATGACCTTTTCTTGATCGGTCACGTTATTGAACGCGCCGCGAACGGACAAAATAACTTCCGGGATAAGCCGGTTGTCACTTTGTTCAAGGTATTTCTTAATGTCCAAGGCGTGCTTTTCGTTCAACTTGCGCTGGTAGCCCACGACCCGTCCCGCTTCGGGGCCATCACTCAGTTCATAGGGTACCGAAACATCCGCCAGATCCCGTAAATCGGCAAAGCCGCGGATTATTTTAAATATGCCCAACACCCCTTCAGCAAAGTAGCCCTCGAATTCGATTATTTGGCTAACACGAGACATTTTAAATACCCTCCACGGGCCGGAGGCCGAGGATCATGTCCTCTATTTCTGTTTTTGTTTTTTTCTTTAATCGCGTGGCATTTCGATTTTTTTCATTAATTATTGATTCCACTTCCTGGATTTTAATTAAAATCTTTTCTTGAGTGTCCATTAAAACGATTGGAACTTTTATTTTCATTAATTCATCTTTAACTATTGCTGGATAGAGACCGCCAGTCATCCTTCTTTCAAATTGCCTTAATCCTGCTTGGCTCTTTAGAAAAGCGAGCAGGAAATTTTTGTTAATCACTTTTTCATTTACGTAGTCAATAAGAGCAAAGCCACTTGAACACACACAGCTATCATAACTTTTGTCAACTATTGCAAAGGCTCCCAGATAAGGTCTCGTAGTAGAAATTATTAGATCTCCCTCTTTAACTAATGTGGTTGCACGACTTGGAGCATTATTAATCATCACATCTTTAACATTGCGGATTCCATGATCTTTTGATACCGATGAAATCTCTATGTAGCGGAATTTGCCGCTCGGGAAATCAGACCTTTTCCAAGGTCTTGATGAAACATGCGCAATGTCACTGAACAAGGCCACATTTAAATTATCAAATTGACATTCTAGTTCCAAGAAATCCGGTCGATAAAAAAAAGTGTCCCAACGTTCATATTTTTTCCAGCTTTGTATAACCACCCCTCTTAAAGGCTTGGGTAACGGAATTTTAATCCCAAGAGCTTTCAACAAACAATTATCAGCAGCTGATCTCATGGATACGATCTGGTTAATAAGCGATATCCGGGTTGTCTCACTTTTCCCCCAATGTTTGATAATTTTATGCTGAATATCCAACCTTGGGATTGGGATTTCAACACTTTCAAGTTGAGAAGGCTGAATTCGTTTGCGGCCTGATGCTCCGCTTATCATTGAATTCAAAATTCTCATAAAGGCTTTGGTACGGAAAAGCAGCTTAATATATTGTGGGATAGCTAATTCTGTATTTACCGAATATACAGGGAATTCTGAGGTTACGCAGCAGTTCTCAATTCCTTCAGGAACTAAAGCGATTGCGCCATTTCGTACATCAATTTTTGAAAATACAACATCGCCAGGAAAAACTTTGAAAAGCTTTCCTTTTATTGTTTTTCGGGGGACAGGATTTCTGGTCTCAATTGAACCATCAAAATGAATTGTAAGAAGAGTTACTAAGAAATTCGGAGACGTATTATTTTCGAGCGGGTCGATTCGTCTTACAAGCACATCACTTAGCGGCTTTAAGACTTCAGACGGCCAGCCCCATTTGGCTTTGAATTGTGCGCCGACGTTCCATAAGGTCAAATCCTGGAACGAAACAGAAAAAGCCTTCGGCAGTTTTTCGATACCAACCATCAAGCTTCTCCAACCCCATTAGTGAATTCTTTGGGATCTGCCAGAAACTCCCGATACCACTCCAAACACGTCTTATCGATCTCTTCCGGTTGATTCGCGTTGGGATAAAGTTCGTTTTGATCATCTTCACCTGTGGCGGATATGCCAACTTTTTCCGCCTCGCACATAAAAATGGGATAGTCAAAACGCTCTTTTAAAAGCTGTCGCGACTCCGTGGCCTTTTTCCCCTCTATCTTCTTCAAGTAATCCTTCAACTCCTTTTGCAGCATCTTTCTGTTTTCAGCATCCTTATTTTCTTTAGCCTCTGCGATAGCATCTTCAAGCCGCTGGGTTTCCCTGGCGATCTCATCAGCATATTTGGTGTCAATTTCCATTTTGGCGTTGTCATAGGTTTCGTCAAACCGCTCCTTTTCCTCATCCGTATATCTTTGCAGGAACAGGAGCGAGGCTTTGACGCTGGCACCGGAGGAGATAAAGGTTTCTTGGGGCAGGCTGACCACGGCCTTGAGATAGGCCCGGTCTTCTACAAATTGGCGCACATAGGCCAGCGATGGGTTGTTATATATCCCTTCAGGAAGCACAATACCCATGCGGCCGCCGGGTTTGAGCAGATCCAGGCAGCGCTCGATAAAAAGAATTTCGGTTTTAATTTTGGATTTGTCGTTTTTAGGCAAATCGAACAGACTGGCGATGGGCCGGTTAATGGCGGCCTTCACTCGCGCCTGGGATTCTTTATATGGCTCTCCAAATTCACGCACATAGCGACGCTCGTCTGCGGCGGTCACCTCGATATCGGATTCCAGCACCTTATCCGAGGGCTCCACATTAGCGCCAAAGGGTGGATTGGTGAGGACGATATCAAAGCGGGTTTCAAAGATGCCGTTGACGTTTAGAAACCCGTCATGGTGGTGAACCCCGCCGTGACCGTCGCCGTGCATGATCATGTTCATTTTACTGGTGCGGGCCATGCGGTCGTTGGCATCCGTGCCGCAGATGCAGCGATTGGCCAAATTCCAGAGACGTGAACCCTCATTGGTTTGATTAATGGTCTGCTGAATCTCATCATATTTTTCCTGGAGCAGTTTGGCTCGCCTGGTATCTGAAAGTGATTTGTTCTTTTGAACTTTTTTGCGATACGCGTTGTACTGTTGGTCGGCATCGGCCAGGATTTTTTCACGCACGATCTCAAACACCCGAATCAAAAAACCGCCGGATCCGCTGGCCGGATCGCAAACCACCTCACCCTCCTTGGGATCGATCATGTGAACCATGAACTCCACTATGGTTCGGGGAGTAAAAAACTGGCCAATTTCTCCGCGAAAAGTACGGCCTAAAAAACGCTCAAAAGCCACGCCTTTAATATCTTCGCTGGTATCAGATAGATTGTATTTTTCCAGCTTACGGACGATTTCCTCGCCTGTGGCCGGTTTTAAATTAATGCGCTCGTCGTCGTCAAAAATTTTATCCGCGGAATAGGATTTTTTGGTCTCCTGAAACAGGGTGTCCAAAGGATTTTCGGCAATCTGTTTGTTGAGCACATCTACGGAGAACAGGTTTTCCTTGCTGCGGCGGGTCAGCAGCTTGCGCTCCACATAGACTTTTACGAAAAGAATTTTGGCAATTTCATCAAAAGCGGCGGCTGGATCCTTTTTTTCGCGGTTGCGGATCACGTTGTGGCATTGGTGAAGCAGGTCAGCGAATTCCTTTTCCTTGAAGACACGGAGCTTGGAAAACAACTCCTCGATTTCCTTGTCTGTGGCATCGGCATGAGGGATGTTCTCGACTTCCTCGAGATATCCGGGACGGCGGTCTATCCGTACACGCCAATATCGAGTTTCACGATTATTATGGGTTACGAAGAATTTGGCTCCTTCTCGTCTCGCGTAGTTATCACCTTGGGAATAGTCCTTAGTGCTGATTGTCACGTTGTCTGACTTGCATTCGACAACAATCATAGCTGGGCGATCGTCGGACCTATCCTTGACAGTACGCCAGATGAGAAAGTCGGCTCGGGCTTGGGCGGAGCCTCGCCCTGTGACAGGCACTTCCTCCCCAATTTGATCCAGGCTGAAGCCATATTTCTGGGTTAAAACGAACAGGTACTCCTGGCGAACCCGTTCCTCAGGTGTTAACGAAAGCCATTTTTGACGCACCGGGCTGAAGATCTTATTGCCCTTTATTTGAATTTCCTCTGCCTTAACATAATTCTTTTTTGCCATTCATCACTCCCAACCTTGGTTATAATTTGTCGTTTTCAGCGTAACTGTAATAAGTATTCCCGCTGCCGATGATAATGTGGTCCAGAAAAATCAGGTTTAACAGATCCGCTGCTTGCTTCAGGTCATATGTGGTGTCATCATCTCCTGACGAGGGCGTTGGGTTGCCCGAAGGGTGATTATGCACTACGACAAATGCGCTCGCCGAAACCCGTAAGGCTTCTTCCATAACTCGCCGGATGTATACCGTTGCCTGGGTTGGAATGCCTTCGGCGATGGTTCTTTCCGCGAGCAACTGGTTCTGCCCATCCAGCAGAATTGTCAAAAATATTTCATGGCGTTTCCCTTCGAATTTCGGCCTTATATAGGTTGCCAGATCGGCGGCATTAGCAAAATTCCGTGGCCGGAAGTCTTGCATGCGAATCCTTTTACCTATTTCAATCGCCGCCTTGAGTTGAGCGGCCTTGGCAATACCCATGCCGGAGACTGAAAGCAACTCTTCTATGTGGGCACGTTCTATTCCGCTGATTCCATTGAACTGAGTCAATATCTGCCGCCCCAAGTCCTCGGCAGATTGCCCTTTTTTTCCGATCCGAACAAGAACCGCCAACAACTCTCCGTCGGACAAGGATTCCGGGCCTGAATGAAGGAGCTTTTCACGAGGACGCTCGGTTTCAGGCCAAGATACTATTCCCTTAGATTTGGGTTTCTTTTTCGGCATATTTATGGGGGCGCTGCTAATAATAAGTAAACGAATCTGCCCTCTTAGGCACCTGGCCAGTCAAACCCACGTTCGGGTTATGAAGACATGGCAAAATGCTTTTTGAAGAGCGCTTCGGATAACCGGGTGCCTTCCTCTGTCAAATGAACCGACTCGGCCTTGCT
>JACNIG010000119.1 GCA_014383215.1 Candidatus Desulfatibia vada
GATACTTTACGCTGAAAATTTACCAGGCTTTCTCCAACTAACCTGGAGAAGAACCAATTATAATAAACAGTTATTCTTCGTGTCTTGGTGCCTTTGTGGCTATTCTTTCCGGTTTGTCCGGGTTAGGGTCTTATTCACATATTTCGGGGACTTCTTCACCTGTTTCTGCCTTTTTAAACCGGGTAATGCGTTCAAATGAATCTTCTACTTCATCTACGGCCAGTTGAATGGCCAAAGTAATCCAGTCATGGATGAGCAACTCCATGCCTTTGGTTTCCGGAAGTGCCAGAAGGGCTGAGCTGATATAGTCCCCGGTGGCATTTAACGCCTGGCACACTTCAACCGCCTCAAAGCCCTCTTGACTTCTGATATTGGCTAAAGACCGGGCGTAATTAACCAGCGAGTATCGATCTCCATTGCGAACGGATGTGATCAAAAGATTATAGACCACCTCAATATACCACATTACTTTGTTGGGATCCTGAAGCTCATAATAAGATTTAAACCGTTTGGTATGATCAGGGGAGAGCAGGTGTCTCAGTATTCGACTGCAAATTTCTCTCTGCATGTGCTGCATAATTTCGGCCAGGATCAGGTTCGGTCTATCTAAATGTGTTTTTTCAAAAGCGGCGATGTTCATTTGATGCCACTGAAGCGGAGTACTTTTTAAGTTCTCAATCAGAAACAGCAGTCGGCGCAAGATGTGAAGTCTTTGCGGAGGTTCCCATCCCAAAGCTTGGCGGGTATAGGATGCTTCAGCGCTTAACTTCAGGTCAATATATTTGGTCATCCAGGGCCGTACAAAAGGCTTTTTCCCGATTAAGCATCCCAAATAATATTGCACATAGACGCCAATTTTAGCCAACCATTTCGGCGTGAAAATGGGATGTCTGATTTCTCCAAAGTACAGCCTTGTGGACAGGTCATAGAGTTCCTGGTGGGAAGTGCTGCCATCTGGTGAGACTACATAGGTGTCAAACCGGGGAAGCTGATCTGATTTTTCGAGGACAATGTTGATCGCTCTGGAGACACAGTTGACATGTACATACGGTATGGCTGACTCCCCTTGGCCGCCTATAATGCTTGCATCCCAGGAAGAGGAAAGCCAGGTTTTCAGAAACATATACAGCGGTCCGTATTCGCACCAATCGGTATATACGGCTCCAAGCCGCAAAGATGAGCAGGGAAAGCTTTCGGAATACTGCTCCAGCAGCTGTTCGCCTTTTCTTTTGCTGACCGCATAGGGATAATCCGCATCCAAGGGGGTGCGTTCATTAACGCTTTCTCCCCGGGAAGAAAACCTGCAGCCCGCCAGCGAACTGGAATAAATAAAACGTTTTATACCCAACGATTTGGAGTGCTCTAACAATGATCGGGTACCTTGCACATTGGTGCGCTCATATTCCGGATGAGGTCGATTGCCGAAATCGTAATAGGCCGCCAAGTGGATGACAAAATCAGCGCCCCCCTCGTTTGCGATGTTTGCGATAACATGTGCAAGGCTGGATTCATTGGTGATGTCCACCAGAATCCATTGAACATTTTTATGCGCTAAAACACCGGCTTCCTGCTGGGTACGCCTTGCCAGGGCGTAAATGTGATAGTATTCGCAAAGGTCTTCTATAATATTGCGCCCGATAATTCCTGATGCGCCGGTAATAAGGATTTTCGGTAGAGTTCGCTTTTTAATGCGGGAAATTGTTTCAGGCAGGTCGTGATGTTTCGCCAAAGGCATACAGTTAGCTATCGGGGTGTTGCGCTTGAGCAGCAGTTAGTTTGAGGAGCGGCCTGGCGGTCTTGAGGGTTGAGGGGTATTGAGAAAAAAACTTTTCCCCCTCAAGCATAGCGCTCTTAAGGCGTAGTGGTTCTTTTTTCAAATGACTCAATCCCAAAACTCAGTTGATGGCCGTGAACGGTATATATACTACCTGCGCTAGATGGTACGGGATTTGTCGGCTTTATTCTCTTTCAGGTTTTCCTGGGCGATCAGGTCCAGGTGCCAGGTGGCCATGTCGTCCAGAGGAACAATTATGGGGCCGGACAGTTCACGCAAATCTATGGTCTTGAGGTAATGGCCGCAACGGCCGCAAAGGTCCACGCGCAGGCCCTCTTCACTCTCGGCCCGTAGATAGCTCAGGTCGTCTCTGTTATCATTTTCGCAAAAAGGGCATTGAAGGCGTACATAAGGCCAGGCGGTTTCACACAGCGAGCAGTGCAGTGTCCGCTGGCCGCCCTCACCGGAAAGATCAGCCAGTTTGGGTGCCGACCCGCACACCGGACAATGGCCATGGTTCCACTGACTGAGGTCCAAAAGATTCTGAGCGGCTCGAGCAACTTCCAAAAGCGCAGGTCGCATTGACAATCGCAGAAGGAGCGTCAGCACCGGCGGATCAACTGCCAGTTCCCGGGCCGCGGTTTCCATGGTCTTGATATCGGAAGCCAGCGCAGCCTTCATCAGTTTGAAAAGGCTGTCTTCATCCTCAGCCAGCACCTGCATTAAGCCCTCAACCTGCCGGGGTCCATCTTTACTCTCCTTGACCAATTCTACCAGTTGTTTATACAAGGCGCGGGCCTGTTTCCAGTCAAGAGGCATATCTTTCGGGTCCAAAAACGACTTTCCCTGCGACCAGGCATCCGGCAGTTGTCCCAGGTCAAAGCTCAGCTCAGGCGGAGAAAAATTGCCGGCAGCTTGAACGGTAGCAGATAAAAGGTCACCCACAAACTGAGTGCTTTCGGAATAGACCGGGTTACGTTTCGCAATCGCCTTTACCTTGGCGTCGATATCTTCCAGGCTTGCGGTCATGAATAGATCTCACTTTTCTGCTAAGTATGTCCAACGATTACGTGTTGTGCAAAAAGTCAAAAAACGACGTTTTGCGAACGTTTTAAGTTTTAGGTGTTAAGCTTTAAGTATCTGTTAAATAAATCAATTTCTAATTATCTAAGCCGGATAAACCGGGGTTAAATAAGATTCTCACGCAAAGGCGCAAAGACGCAAAGATTCTTAAAAATTTTATCTTTGTTTTCCTTTGCGGGCTTTGCGCCTTTGCGTGAAATAATGTACTGCTCAATAATTGATTTTTACCATAAAATGCAAAAAATTTACACTTAAGGGACTAAAACCTAAAACGTGATGAATTCGGCTTTTTACGAGACAATCAATATCTTATAATGTCAAAAAAAATAGGGGCTCCGCTAATGCGGAGCCCCCGACCCGATTAGAGCGCTACCGGGCGATATTTGATTTGTTCATCGATTATCAGATATAGTACCCGCACGTCTTCAATGTCCAGAATTTCACCTCTGCCGCCAAATTTTTTCTTGGCAGCCGCCAGACGTTTGTTGGCAAGCGCTTTCATATCAGCCTCATCACCGAAGTTAAGGGCTCCGGTGGGACAGGCTTTGGAGCAGGCCGTCTTTAGCCCGGCCGCAACGCGCTCGTGGCACATATGGCACTTGACCAGCTGCTTCTCCTTATTGCTCCAGGTGGGGATACTCCAGGGACAGGCCTGTTTAATGGCCTTGGCAGCCTGTTTCAGATCCTTGGTGTCCTTGGTGTATAGAACCGCCCCAAAGTCGTTCACAACGATGGCATCCTTTTTAACCTGATCCGCCTTCTTTTTACACGGCGGCGCCAGGCAGTGACGGCAGGCTTCCGTGAAAAAATACCAGACCATGGAGTTTACCTTGGAAGGATGCTCCATAAAGCGCACCAGACGAAAGGTGTTGCCGTTCAGGTCCGGCGGGTTCTGGTAGGTGCCATATTGCTTTGTCTTATCAGCAGGCTGCTGGTTCCACTGCTTGCAGGCAATCTGACAGCCGCGGCAGGCAGTACAACGGGTCGTATCTACAAAGAAAAATTTACCAGCCATGACTTACCCCCTTTTTCCTATTTTTTCCACGTTGACCATAAACGCCTTGGTCTCCGGGATTCGTGTGTTGGGATCACCGGCGGATGGCGTCAACAGGTTGGCCGAATCTCCGCCATCCTCAGGCTGCAACCATCCATAGCACCAGGGCAGACCCACCTGGTGAATGGTCTGTCCCATAATGGTAAAGGGCTTGAACCGTCCGGTCACCATGGCCACTGCTTCCACTTCACCGCGGCCCGAGGAGACTTTGCACTTTTCACCGTTCGCAATCCCCTTTAATTTGGCCAGTTCCAGGCTCATTTCCACAAAAAGCTGCGGCTGGGTCTCCAGGAGCCAGGGCTGCCAGCGGGTAAGCACACCGGTCTGCCAGTGCTCGGTGACCCGGTAGGTAGTGCACACAAAGGGAAAGCGCGGATCACAGGTTTTGTAAACATCCGTATCTGTTCCGTAAATCGCTGCCGTGGGATTGGTGAAAGTACCTGACATCAGGTTTTTCTCCACCGGGCACTCGATGGGTTCGTAATGCTCGGGAAAAGGTCCGTCGGCCCGGCCGGGACCGAAAACCGAGGCCACACCGTCCGGCTTCATAATAAAAGGCCGCCGGGTTTTGGCCTGGTCTACCATGGGCGGCCAGCCGCCGTCGGGCACGTCCCCCACCCATTTTGTCCCGTTCCATTCCAGAATGTTTTTATTTTTTGACCAGGGCTTGCCGTTCAGGTCAACCGCCGCCCGGTTGTAAATGATACGCCGGTTCACCGGCCAGCACCAGGCCCATTCGGGGTACAGCCCCATACCGGTGGGATCTTTCTTGTCGCGGCGCGCGGCCATGTTGCCCTTTTCGGTATAGGAATTGCAGTAGAGCCAGTTAGCCGAACTGGTGGAGCCGTCGTCTTGAAGGAATGCAAATGACGGCACCAGGGTGCCCTTCTTATAGGGCTTGTCCTTTATGGTCGTATCTTTTTCAAAATAACCGTTGATCAGCTTGGCCACGGCGTGGGCATCGAACTTGCTGTTTTTGACAAAATCCCAGCGCAGGTTGAGGATCGGCTCGGGAAATGCTCCGCCGTCTTTGTAAAGCTCGCGGATTTTTTCAAACAGCTCGACCATAATATCGCCGTCGGGTTTACAGCCTTTGAGCGGCTTGGCAGCCTGATAGCGCCACTGGCTCCAGCGGCCGGAGTTGGTAATCGAGCCTTCCTTTTCCACACTGGTGACACACGGCAGGACAAAGACCTCGGTCTTGATGTCTCCGGGCTCCATGCCGGGCCCTTTCCAGAACGAGGCGGTCTCGTTGTCAAAAAGGTTGACGTTGACCATCCAGTCCAGCTTGGCCATGGCCTTACGGGTCTTGTTGGCGTTGGCCCCGGAACAGGCCGGGTTTTGACCCCAGGCAAAAAAGCCTTTGAAGTTCCCTTTGTACATCTCATCGAACAGGTCCAGCCATGAATACACCACGTCGTCATCCACCTTCGGCATCCAGGAATAACCGAAATCGTTTTTGGCGGTGGCGGCTTCGCCGAACATGGATTTGAGGAAACTGACCGAATACTTGGGGGTGTGCTGCCACCAGTTGGCACTGATGGGATCATTGGTCGTGGGAGTCCACTTCTTATTATAAGCCTCCAGTGAAACATTGGATGCCCTGGGCGTTTTCAAATAGCCCGGCCAGATGTGCCACAGCAGGCAGTGGTCGGTGGAACCCTGCACATTGGACTCCCCGCGCAAGGCATTGACACCGCCGCCGGGCCGTCCCATATTGCCCAAAATGAGCTGAATCATAGCCATCATGCGAATGTTCTGCACACCCACCGTGTGCTGGGTCCAGCCCATGGCGTACATGATGGTGCCGGTCTGATCCACGGCACCGGTTGCAGCATAAGTTTCCCACACCTTTTTGAGGTCTTTGTCCGGGGTGCCGGTGATGGCCGAAACCTTTTCCGGGGTGTAGCGCTCATAGTGCTTTTTCATCAGTTGAAAAACGCAGCGCGGGTCCTTGAGGGTCAAGTCCCTCTTGGGAAGGCCTTGGTCATCTTTTGCAAAGGCCCACATGGACTTGTCGTACTTCTTTGCCTCGGAATCGAAGCCGGCAAAAATACCGTCTTTGAAATCATACTTGGGACCCACGATAAAGCTGGCGTTGGTGTAATTGGCCGCGTATTCCTTATGGTATTTTTTGTTGGTGAGGATGTAATTCATCATCCCGCCCAAAAAGGCGATATCGGTACCCGACCGCAGGGGAGCGTATATGTCGGCTTTTGATGATGTACGCGTAAAACGGGGATCAACGCTGATAAGCTTGGCCCCCTTATCCGTAGCCGCCTCGACCCACTTCATTGAAATCGGATGGTTTTCGGCTGCATTTGATCCCATGATCAGGATGCAGTCGGAATTGCGAATGTCGATCCAATGGTTGGTCATGGCACCGCGTCCGAACGACTCTGCCAGAGCCGCAACAGTCGCGCTGTGTCAGATACGAGCCTGATGTTCGATATAGACCAGGCCCATGGCGCGCATGACAGCCTGCAGCAACCAGCATTCCTCATTGTCCAGGGCCGCCGAACCTACATGGGCGATGCCGGTCGTGCGGTTGACCACCTGCCCCTTGGCGTTTTTCTCGGTAAAGGTGGCGTCACGGGTTTTCTTCACCCGTTCAGCGATCATCTGAATAGCATCTTCCCATTCAAGCTCCTCCCATTCGTCGCTTCCAGGCGCCCGGTAGAGGGGATTCTTCAGGCGGGCCTTGTTTTCCGTCATCTGGAAAAGAGCCGCCCCTTTGGCGCATAAAGATCCTTCATTGATGGGATGGTCGGGATCGCCTTCGGTGTTGATAAGCCGGCCGGATTTCTTAGTGTGGCAGATGATGCCGCATCCGACGGCGCAGTAAGGACAGATGGTGGTGGTCTCCTTGGCATCAAGGATTCTCAAGCCGGCGGCGTAAGACTGCACCGGTTTCAAATCCAAGCCAAGGCACAGGGCAGCTGCGGCTACCCCCGCACTGCCTGACCACTTGATAAACTCTCGACGTGTTAGTGCCATATTACCTCCTTTGCTTTGGTACTCACTCTGTAGGTTTACCCGGTTGCCTGACAACAGCACTGAAATTACCAGACTTTGGGGATTCGCGCCCGTTTTAAGATCTGGAACATATTGTTGTGCTGTCTTAAGCCCCGGATGTACCAACAATTAGATACTGCTATGATTAAAAAGGTTGATATCCTCCTTTCTTTGCAACCGTTGAAGTCATACCGGCAGTTTTAACGCAAAAATATCTTCCGGCAAAAGATGTATTAATACTTTTCATTTGTGACAGATACCGCACATAACAGGACCGCTGCGGCGACCCCATTTTAAATAATTTTCATGACAGCCTCTGCATTTTTTATGATAGGCCATCAACAGGGGCACCGGGATATCTTTTTTTAGTTTCTCCTTGTGGCAACTGGCGCATTTGCTGCCTTTGCCGAAGTTCCTGTCAGAGAACACATTAAAGTCATGGTGGCAGACTCTGCAGCGCAGAATGGTTTCATGCAAATAGTGATCAAACTTAACCGACGGCTGATAGTGTTGGCTGAACCCTCTGCTTTTCAGGTCCATGATCCCTGCCTGACCTTCTTCCTGGGACCATGCCGGCGCAGTGCATAGAACGCTGACTAAAACCAGCACCACGATGAGATTCAGACTTTTTACGAGTCTCACCCCCGACAAACTCATATATACACCTCCTTATAAAATGGAGCTATTGGAATTTTTCAAGGAAATTGACCAGATTGTTTATTTGCACCGCGGCCGACATTATTTGTCGGACTCACTTTAAAAACTTGAATTCGATAACTATTCCTGCGGGATCAACTGAATGTGTCTTGAGCAAACCACACCCTTGCAGGATTTAGATTTCAATAAAAATAGCGAAGGAATTGACCAGGTACACACTGCAAATCGTCACTCTTTGATGAAGCTTTCGCACTATATCTCTTCTTGTATAAATCGGTTACTGTACATAGTGCTACAATGTGTTGTACTGCAATGTGTCAGTCTGCAGTAAAACTTCTTATCAACTCTGAAACAATAGTATACCGGCCTTGAA
The DNA here is from genome assembly GCA_014383215.1 of Candidatus Desulfatibia vada. Lineage (GTDB taxonomy): Bacteria > Desulfobacterota > Desulfobacteria > Desulfobacterales > UBA11574 > Desulfatibia_A > Desulfatibia_A vada. Next base: position 7,957 of record JACNIG010000119.1, read on the forward strand.
AAAGCAACTTTTTTTTCAAATCACACACTGAAAATAACACCAAGAAAATGAGAAGATCCTTGTCCCGCTTTAGTGAGACAAGAATCTTCTGTAGGTTGTCAAACCCCATACTTTAACGATGCGCTAAAGATTTTG
>JACNIG010000088.1 GCA_014383215.1 Candidatus Desulfatibia vada
AAGGTGTGGATTCTTCATTAAAATATGTTGAATCTGAATTTACGCCAGGTCAGGAACCCTGAATTTACTTCGAGGGCTGAACTGCCACAGCGAGTGTAACCACACAGCTTGCTGTGAGGTGAACGAGCGAATAAAAAACCAGCTAAATTCCTTGCAGTCGAAGCTCCCTGCACTTGCTGCAGGGAGCTTCCATAACGCAGGTCATGCGCCGCTCTGGCTTGCGAGGAATTCGGGCTATTTCCAACCCCCGACAAGATGCAGATGCAAATGGAAAATGACCTGGCCGCCGCCCTTTTCAACGTTAAAAAAGAGCTTGTAGCCGGATTTCGCTATCCCCATTTTTTGGGCCATGTCTCTTGCCACCGTGATAATTTCAGATACGATCTCGCTGTCATCAGCTGTCAAATCGTTAATGCTGCGGATATGTTTTCTGGGAACAACCAGAAGATGAGTCGGGGCAATCGGATTAATATCCTTAAATACAATTAAAGCCTCGTTTTCGAACAATAACTTTGTCGGAATCTCCCCATTTAAAATGTTGCAGAACGTGCAGTTTTTCTCCATTATGTCTCATCCTTTTTTGAGCTCATTAAATTTCCATACACCTCTTTTGGTCGGTGCCTCCAGGGATTTTTTAAGCTGTTTTAAAAAAACATCCCGCTGTATTTCCCTGGCCCCAAGGCGGATCAAATGCGCCGTGGTAATCTGGCAGTCCAGCATATCAAAGGATAATGTTTTTAAATATTCTACAAGTTTGACTAATGTTATATTGGAAGCATTGCTGATACGACTGAACATGGATTCACCAAAAAAACATTTCCCCAGTGAAACCCCGTATATCCCGCCGGCCAGCTCTCCTTGGTACCAGGCCTCCACTGAATGAGCAAACCCGGCAGCATGGAGCCGGCAGTAAGCATCGATCATTTCCTGAACAATCCAGGTACCTTCATTCTTCTCGATTCGAATTTGAGCACACGCATTGATGACCTGATCAAATGCCGTATCAATGGTTAGGTGGAACTTGTCTTTCTTGATGATTTTCTTTAGGGTTTTTGAAATCCGGATCTCTTCGGGATACAGCACCAGGCGCGGATCGGGTGACCACCACAAAAGCGGTTCACCATCTGAGTACCATGGAAAAATTCCCATGCTGTAAGCCAGCAGAAGGCGCTCCTGGCTCAGATCACCGCCTACAGCCAACAAACCTGCCTTAGAGGCAAGATTGGGCGGGGGGAATTCTATGTTATCGGATAACTGAAAAACCGGCATGTATCAGGTAGATAGTGGGTTCGTTGAGGTTCAACCGGATTTATGGATGGACACTAAATAAAATCAAAGGTAAGCTTTTCATCCTCAAGGTCCACTACGACTTGGCCTCCTTTTTCAAGGCACCCGAACAGAATCTCGTTGGAGAGGATGTCTTTAATTTCCGTCTGTATCAACCGGCTCAGCGGCCTTGCTCCGTAACGGGGATCATGCCCATTTTGGGCCAGCCACGTGCGTGCATTGTCGGAGTAGCTTATTGAAACCTTTTTTACGGCCAGTTGCTCTTTGAGCTCTTTCATAAACTTGTCCACCACCAGCTTCATGATCTCCAAATTAAGCGCATTGAAGTGGATGATACCGTCCAGGCGATTTCTGAATTCCGGGCTGAAAAACTTTTCAGCAGCCGTTTTTCCTTTGCTTTTAGTATCATACTGCGTATCACCAAAACCGATAGTCTGGCTGCTCATTTCTCTGGTGCCGACATTGGATGTCATCATAATGATAACGTTTCTGAAATCGGCCTTCTTCCCATTATTGTCCGTCAGGGTAGCATGATCCAGAACCTGCAACAATATATTATACATATCCGGATGCGCTTTTTCAATTTCATCCAGCAACAGAACGCTGTAGGGGTGCTTACGTACACCGTCCGTCAAAAGTCCCCCCTGCTCAAAGCCGATATAACCGGGGGGGGCACCTATCAACCGGGCCACGGAGTGCTTTTCCATATACTCGCTCATGTCAAAGCGCAGGAACTCAACACCCAAAGCTATCGCCACCTGCCGGGTCACTTCTGTCTTGCCGACTCCGGTAGGGCCGGTAAACAGAAACGAACCCACGGGTTTTCCGGGTGTTCCCAGGCCTGCACGGGAGCGCTGAATGGAAGTAACCAGAGATTTGATGGCTTCATCCTGCCCGAAAACGACTTCCTTGAGCTTATCATCAAGGGATTCCAGTTTTGCTTTGTCGGGTGTTGATACGCTGATGGCCGGGATTCTGGCCATTTTTGCCACAATATGTTCAATATCCTTAGGGTTAATTTTCTTTCTGTGAGAACCACCCGAAAGTCTAATATACGCCCCGGCTTCATCGATCACATCAATGGCCTTGTCCGGCAGATAACGGTCATGAAGATATTTGGCTGACAGTTCAGCCGCAGTTTTCAGAGCCTGCTCAGTATAAGCAATGCCGTGATGGTCCTCATAGCGAGATTTCAGCCCTTTCAAAATTTGAATGGTTTCCGGAACCGATGGTTCGAAAATTTCAATCTTCTCAAAACGACGAGAAAGAGCCCGATCTTTTTCAAAAAAATTCTTGTATTCCTCAAAGGTGGTCGAACCCATACACCGCAGTTCACCGGTCTGCAAAACCGGCTTCAATATATTGGATGCATCCATGGAACCTCTGCTGGTCGCTCCGGCCCCGACAGTCGTATGTATCTCGTCAATAAACAAAATCGCATCTTTTTTCTTTTTCAGTGCGGCCAGCACCCCTTTTAAGCGCTGCTCAAAGTCACCGCGGAACTTCGTGCCAGCCAACAGCCCGCCAAGATCAAGTGAATAGATGCGAACATCTTTAAGTAAATCAGGAATATCTCCTGCGTTTATCTTAAGCGCCAACCCTTCGGCCATAGCGGTTTTCCCCACCCCGGGATCACCGACATAAATCGGGTTGTTTTTACGTCGTCGGCACAACACCTGAATCGTCCGTTCGATTTCAAGTTTTCGGCCGATCAGGGGATCAAGCTTTCCCTGGGCGGCCTGCTCGACAAGATCGATAGTGAAAAGTTCGAGGGGATCAGCTTTCTTTGTCTTGGCGTCCTTTGCGGTTCTTACCGGCCTATCCGGTTCTTCTTTTAAAGGTATTTTGGAAACTTGATGGGAAATATAATTTAGAATATCAAGACGGGAAACACCCTCTGCATTCAAAAAATACTCGGCATGGGAATCTTTTTCCAAAAAAATCGATGCCAGGATGTCACTAACCGAAACTTCCTGTTTTTCAGCCGAACGAACCTGATTTATCGCCCTTTGAATAACACGTTGAAAACCGACGGTCTGTTGCAGCACATATTCATCCCCTTCGGGAAGGCTTTCCATGCGTTCATTGAAAAATGTCTCAAGGGAATTTTTAAGATTCTCGATACTACCACCGCTGTTTTCAATAATTCCCACACCGTCGCTGTCGAATAGAATTGCAAACAGCAAGTGTTCAATAGAGACATACTCATGGCGCCTTCTTTTTGCTTCTCTGACAGCAAAACCAAGCGTTTCGCTAAGTTGTTTATTGATCATGACTTATTCTTTCTCCATAGTACATTTCAGAGGAAAGCCTTGTTCCCGTGCTATGGCATGCACAGTTTCAACCTTGGTTTCAGATACCTCATATGTGTACACACCGCACAGACCCATCCCTTTACGGTGAACATTCAGCATAATATTAACCGCTTCCTCAGGCGATTTATTAAAAACAAGCATAATGATTTCTACTACAAAATCCATCGTAGTATAGTCATCGTTGTGAAGCAAAACTCTGTACATGGGAGGTTCGCGAACGTCGTCCCGGATTTCGGAATCTACCCCCTCTTCCAGTTCAGGGTTGTATTCACCCATTGAACCCTTCTCCCACCCTACCTAATATTGTTTTGCTATTTACACCTAAATATAGCAATTAATGGCCGGCCTTGTAAAGAGGCTAATCGAATAAAATCGTGTTACGATTTTATCAAATGTGCCCTACAGGCCACAGCACTTCTTAGATTTTTTCCCGCTTCCGCAGGGACATGGCGCGTTACGGCCGACTTTTTCTGCGGTGCGCCGAACCGGTTTTTTCTTTGCAGGTTCATCGCCTCCGGAAAATGTGAGATTCTGCTCCTTTGGCCGTCGTAAATCAGTTATTCTTTCAGGTTCAGATATTTGAATTCTGAACAGGATGCCCAGCGTCTCTTCCTTGACCCTGGAGATCATCTCCTGAAACAGTTCAAACCCTTCCTTTTTATATACAATTAAGGGATTCTGCTGCCCGTAGCCTCGCAGACCAATACCCTCTTTCAGATGATCCATACTAAGAAGATGGTCCTTCCAGAGATTGTCTACGGTTTGCAGCATGATAATACGTTCCAGGTTTCTGAAATCATCAGCTCCAACTGCAGCCTCTCTTTCATTATACCTTTGGATGCTGAAATCAGTAATCAACTCCGCCAGTCCTTCCCGGGTCAACCCGTTCAGGGTGTCGTCGTCCAGCTTGCCCAGGCGGAAATTAAACTGCTTGAAGACCGCTTCGTTAATCCCTTTCCAGTCCCATTCTTCAGCCAGAGCCCTGTCATCAACAAAAAAATCTGCGATCTCTTCAGCCTTTTCACTGATCATGTCTTCAATGGCCGGTTTCAGACTTTTGCCACTGAGAGTTTCACGGCGTTGCCGGTAGATAACTTCACGCTGTTGATTCATGACATCATCATATTCTATCAATTGTTTTCGAATATCGAAATTGTGGCCCTCGACCTTGCTTTGGGCACTTTCAATGGCCCTGCTGATGATGTTAGCCTCGATGGGCTCGTCCTCCTCCATACCCAGTTTATCCATAATACTGGTTATCCGTTCCCCTCCGAATATCCGTAAAAGATCGTCCTCTAAGGCCAGATAGAATCGTGATGAACCGGGATCGCCCTGCCGTCCGGACCGGCCTCTGAGCTGATTATCAATACGTCTGCTCTCATGCCGTTCAGTTCCGATGATATGAAGCCCGCCAAGGTCAGTCACACCTTCGCCCAAAACGATGTCGGTTCCGCGACCTGCCATATTAGTTGAAATCGTAACCGCATGCTTCTGGCCTGCCATGGCAATGATCTCAGCTTCCTTTTCATGGTTTTTGGCATTCAATATCGTATGTTTGATGCCTCTTTTTTTTAATTTATTAGCTAAACTTTCGGAAATGTCAATGGAGATGGTGCCGACCAGACAAGGTTGCCCTTTTTTGTTAAGTTCGACGATTTCATCCATGACAGCATTGAATTTTTCCTTCCGGGTTTTATAGATCACATCCGAATTATCGATTCTTATCATGGGTTGATTGGTGGGAATAATCAGGACATCAAGATCATATATCTTTTTAAATTCAGCGGCTTCTGTATCGGCCGTACCGGTCATTCCGGCCAGTTTGTTGTACATTCTGAAATAATTCTGAAAGGTAATAGTGGCCAGAGTCTGATTTTCGTTTTCTATTTTGACGTTTTCTTTGGCTTCAAGCGCCTGATGCAACCCTTCACTGTAGCGGCGTCCGGGCATCAGGCGGCCGGTAAATTCATCGACAATGATCACTTCATTATTTTTGACGATATAGTCAACATCACGTTTAAACAGGGTGTAAGCTTTTAAGGCCTGGTTAATATGATGCAGCCGCTCAATGTTTCTGGCATCGTAGAGATTATCAACCTTAAGCATCTGTTCTGCTTTAGCAATCCCTTCTTCTGTCATGATGGCTGCCCGGGCTTTTTCATCCAGTGTATAGTCGCGATCAAGAACCAGGTGAGGAATGATGTTGTTAACCAGATGGTAAAGATCTGTCGATTTCTCGGCCGGACCGGAAATGATTAAAGGGGTTCGGGCCTCGTCAATCAATATACTGTCGACTTCATCAACGATGGCAAAGTTGAGTTCGCCCTGAACAACGTCTGCATTGGAAAATTTCATGTTGTCTCTAAGGTAATCAAAGCCGAACTCATTATTGGTACCATAAGAGATATCTGCACTGTATGCCGCTTTGCGCTCATTATCATCCAAGCCGTGTAATATGGTGCCGACCGAGAGACCTAAAAAATTATAAATATGACCCATCCATTCCGTATCACGTCTGGCCAGATAATCGTTCACGGTAATAATGTGCACTCCCCGACCGCTTAAGGCATTAAGATAGGCCGGAAGAGTAGCGGCCAGTGTTTTACCTTCACCGGTCTTCATCTCAGCGATTTTTCCCTGATGAAGACCAATACCACCGATCAACTGGGCATCAAAATGCCGCATCCCAAGCGTGCGTATCGAGGCCTCCCTGACTGTTGCAAAGGCTTCCGGAAGAATATCATCAAGCGATGCACCGTTTTGCATGCGCTCTTTGAATAACACCGTCTGGTTTTTGAGCGTTGCATCACTCATGGAGTGAATTTCCGGTTCCAGGGCATTAATCGTTTCAATTATGGGCCTAATCTTATTTAATTCCCGTTCGTTTTTGCTTCCAAAAACTTTTGTTAAAATATTGGTGATCATTAAAAAACATTCCTCCTGGTACCTAATGAGTGACGCGGGTTCCGGGTTGCTTATTTTAAATAAAATAATGCAATTATCAAAACGATGCAAATAAAAAGGTGATTTTAAGGGAATATTTGCGGTGCGTCAAACGGTTATAGATAGATGAGATCAAACAAGGAAAGAAAAAACTGAAATATTTAGTTCAAAATGTATTTTATAGGATTCACCGGCATTCCGTTCAAAAGAACCTCATAATGGACATGGGGACCGGTAGTTCGACCTGAAACACCGACATTTGCAATAACATCTCCTCGCTTCACAGCTTCACCGTGCTTTTTTAATGTCTTTTGAAGATGCCCATACCGGGTGACGATTCCATGGCCGTGATCAATTGTAACTACCCTGCCCAGCAATCCCTTGTTCCCTATAAAACTAACAATGCCATCAGCAGTGGCAATCACAGGTTCTGCCATGCGGGTGGCTATATCCAACCCTTTATGGAATTCGCGCAGGCCGGTAAAAGGTGATTGGCGATAACCGAATCCGGAAGTGGTCCATCCTTTGACCGGTCGAATTGCCGGTGTAGAGGATAGTAGATTGCGCTGATCTTGCAGAAAATTGAAAAGAGATTCAAACCCGTCCTCCTGTTTGTCGGATGCGAGCTCAAGTTGTTTGGTCTGCTCATGCATTTCGCGCATTAAGCTGTTATGTTTTTCAGTCAGCGGAATTTTGGTATCAAGATCATCGGGAATTGAACCACCGACACCAAAAAGGCTGTCCTGTTCAGCCGTTTTTTCAATGTTGGCAATAATGCGTATCTTTTTTTCGAAATCGTTCAAGGCAATCAGCTTGGATTTTAAAGCCGTAATCTCATCTGCAAACTTTTGAATCTGGTTGCGCTGGCCGGCGATGTCATCCGATTGGTGAGAAATTATGTTTTGCAGTTCCTGGTGGTCGGAAACAGTTTTGGTATAATCGTAAGTTACATAGGTTAGCAAGACCAGGCAGGCCGCAAATAAAACGCTTAAAAAGCGGAGCATAGCCCTGGAAACGGTTAATTGTTTTACTGGGGAGCTGTTATTGCTTAGAATAAAAAAAGAAATTTTTTTGCGCATAATCAAATAACTTTAGTGAAAAGTCCTGTTTTGTGCTCAAATTACCTTTCTTTTTATACTATTTACGAAGGTGGGACTTTAAATAACTTTTAACTTCAGCGGCTTACACAGCTTCTTGCAAGCTGAGTTTTATAACTATTATCATGAATTAAAAACAAATGTCAATGGTTTAAGTCATTTTAGTTAATTTATTTAATGCTTTCGACATTGTTCACCCTAACCTTGCATTAATCTGTATAGCTAATTATGTGGATAGGCGTAAGACAGTCGCTTTTACGAGATCGATGCTGGATGCTGGATGCTAGATGCTGGTCGAAGATCCCGTCTTTAGCGGGGATATTCAGGAATGCTCTAATAGTGAAGTCCAAAAACATCCAGTATCCCTTGGCACGGCGAAGCACTGCGTAGACGGCAGGAACCAGTATCCAGA
>JACNIG010000335.1 GCA_014383215.1 Candidatus Desulfatibia vada
CATGGAGCTTTTTGCAGAAAAAGTCCCGGCACGCGCCCGGCCTTTTATCGTATATCAAGCAGCCCTTTTGGGGATGAACCAGGGAACACCCTATGCTCTGACAGCAGCTTAAACAGTCTAAGCACTTGCTCTGCTGGTCTGAAGGCGCATGATGATAGCTCATTATCTGTCCATTTTGTATCACTATTTCTTTCTCATCGGCTTCTGCTTCAAAACAACCCAAACAGATGAGGGCGCCGTTTTCACTGTAAACGGTTTCTTTACCCCAAACAATCTGGCTGCGACAGATGTAACAAGTTGTCTTTTTCATGTGATTTAGATTCGATTTATTAGCCACGGGTCTTCGCTGCGCTACGCCCCCGCAAGCAGACCCACATTATTAACCGCAGATTACGCGAGTCTTCGCTGCGCTACGCCCCCGCAAGCAGATTAGCACAGATTATTTAATTAGCCACGGGTCTTCGCTGCGCTACGCCCCCGCAGGCAGACCCACACAGACATTTGTTTGACAGGATTTACCCGTCTTCGCTAAAGCTACGCCGCGGCAGGCCAGGATCTTCAGGATTTACTTATTATTTTCACAGTTCCCTGATGAAACTGCGAAAATTCTATCCAACCGGTCACAATTTGTGACCAGTTCCTGTTTTTCCCTTTGATATCACAATTTGTGATATCCTCATGATCTCTTCTCGAGAGAAACCTTGTTTTTACCAGTTTAAGGTGCCAATTTGGTACCTTAAACTTTCGGCCTTTCTTAAAGATTCCAAATTGGAATCTTAGAGATATTCCTCTTTCGTTAATTGAAACATAAAATGCTTATAACTTTTTTAAAACAACGCCTCCACAGGCGTGAGCAAAAACTCTTCTACCGGGATACCCTGGTTGCCGACGAGAAGTTTTTTTGCAGCAGGAAACTGTTTCGAGAATGCGGCAATTCCTGGTAGTCTCGATTTATGTGCCGTGGTTTTAACCTCGATGGCGATCAATTCGTTTCCCCGTGCCAGAACAAAATCAAGCTCGCGATTACGACCGGCCCAGTAAAACAGATCAATGTTCTTTGCGATGACAGAATTGAAAAGCGATGCCCCAACCGCCGTTTCCACCAGTCGCCCCCATAGTTTAGTATTGTTCCGGGTGTCTTCAAAAGACCCATAGGTCGTAGCGGTCATCAGGCTGGTATTTAAAACCAGAAATTTAGGGCTCGATGCACGCTGCCGAACCTTTTGGCCGGCATACTTGGGCAAACCGGCCAGCAGTCCGGCCCCTTGCAACAAATTCAGGTAATGCGCGAGGGTGGTGGTGTTGCCAACATCCTGCAACTGGCCGATCATTTTCTGATAAGAAAGGATTTGGCCCGAATACGAGCATCCGAGTTCAAAAAGTCTTCTCAACAAAGCCGGCTTATCGACCCGAGTCATCAGCAAAATGTCTCTCGAGATTGTCGTTTCGATCAATGAGTCTATAATGTAGCCGGCCCAACGCGTTCGATCATCAATCAATGCAGCACTTCCCGGATAGCCGCCATAATAGATATACTCGTTAACACCAAAACCAAAGGCCGCCTGCATTTCGGCATAGGACCAATGGGTAATCCGGTTCATTTCGAATCGTCCGGCAAGACTTTCGGTCAACCCTTTTTGAACCAGCAACGGCGAAGAGCCCAGAATAAAAACATGAAGTGGCAGCTTAGAGAAAGTGTCTTCATCCCACAAACGCTTGACGGTTTCCGACCATCCCGGCAATTTCTGAATCTCATCTAAAACCAAAAGGCCCTGTTGGATTTTAGCATCGCTTTTTAACCGGGTACGAACAACTTCCCATTGCTGCTCGATCCAGTCCGGACCTTTCAACGCAGGTTCGTCTGCTGTAGCATAATGTCCGGGCCAATCCAGTGATTTCAGCACCTGTCGGGCAAGCGTTGTTTTACCAGTCTGTCGGGGTCCGGAGAGGACCTGAATGAAACGTCTTGGCTCGCTCATTCTTTTTTTTATTTCATTATAAATCAAACGCTTATACAATTGTCCGCCCCTTTTAGTGCAATTTACTCAATGCCATGAGTAAAATTACTCAATAAACCGAGCAAATGTCAAGCCCCGCCCGTAAGTTCTGTCTTAACCTTTAGATTTATTTTGATCTTGCACCAGGCCCTATGGGCCAAGCATGCCCCGCATTACGGGGGATGCTTTACATTGAGTAGAATTTTATGGTGTCGGAAATCCCTTATTGTAGCACCGTACAGTCATATTGCTTGGGACGGCTGCCAAACACCTATTACAAGAGACACAGGCAACGGAATCCGTCTTTCCTTCTTTGATTTTTTTCACAATAAAGGGCTCCCTAATAAAAGGTCGACACATAGAGATACAATCAGCATATTGCTGCTCTAAAGCCTCCGTCATTTGTGCCACCTTTCGTAAACCTCCCACAACGAATAAAGGAATTTCTCCAAGAACAGGTTTTATCATCTTTGCAGCTTCAAGATTATATCCCTCTTTGAGGTCATATTTTCCGACCATACTTTTCATCATTAGTTTTCCCAAAGGTTTTTTCCAAAATGGGAGGCTATTTACCAATTCTTTCACCGGAACATCGCCCCGGCACATGTTCATATAAGAGTAAACGGCTGATCCACAGCTTATCTCCAATCCATCGATCTTCAAATCCGCCAGCCACCCGGCATATGTCACAGCTAAAGAAGGAGTAACTCCTTCTTGTGGTGTATAGTCGTGGGTATTCAATTTTACCAAAACAGGCATTCCTTGGGGCAATGCATTCCTGACCTCTGAAATGAGTTCTTTTAAAAAACGAAAGCGATTAGCGTCTGAACCGCCCCATTCATCTTTTCTTTGATTGAAAAAAGGTGAAATAAATTGGTTGATCAAGTAGCCATGGGCGGCATGCAGCTGAATTCCATCCGCGCCGGCTTCAACGGCCCGTTTAGCTGCAACCCCAAAAGCCTGGATCACATCTTGTATTTGATCTGCTGTCATCTCCATTGGTTTGACGAAATTGACCGGATCCCTTCCCCTGCTGGAAGGTCCGATTGGAGTCTGCCCAATCATGGCTTTTGTGGTCTGTCTTCCCGCGTGGGCCAATTGAAACGCAATTTTGCCGCCTTCTTGATGGACTGTTTCAACAAGTTTTTTCAAACCAGGAATCATTTCATCGTTATGGATTCCGGTTTGAAACTTATAAGACCGCCCCAACGGATGAACATACATATAACCGGGAATAATCAGACCTACTTCCCCTTTAGCCAAATTCTGATACCTTTTAACTAGTTTATCACTTACCTCGCCCGTTTCCGACGCCATAACTTCGTATGTGGCAGAATGGATAAATCGGTTTTCAATCCGCATATTCCCTAAATTTATTGGTGCAAAGAGAATAGACATGTTTGCCTCGTTTCATCCGTTAATTGGAGGTCACAAATTGTGACCTCCAACCAAACTTTCTGATCTTCAAAATGTGACCTTTGGGACTTCCGGGAGCCCCAAAAAGATAAAGCCCTTCTTCGCATTCTTGAGCAAAGAAGGGCTTTTATTATTTTTAGAGCCATGGGGCACCTTGGATAAGATGTTTAGATCGCACCGTGCCGGAAATTTAATGCTTGAACTTAACTGAAATGTTTAAAAAAATCAATAGTTAGTTCTGGTCACTTGTCGTTTGTCACTGGTAATTTGTCATTTGTCATTTGTCACTGGTCATTTGTCATTTGTCACTTGTCGTTTGTCATTTGTCACTTGTCAGTTGTTTCTGGATTCTGCCGTCTACGCAGTGCTTCGCCGTGCCAAGGGATACTGGATGCTCCGCTTTCAGCGGGATTTCCGCTGCGCTCCAACTGGCTTTAGTTGCGGGTGTAGCGCCTGTGGCGCTGGTGGAGGAGCGCCCAAAGAGGGACATAGGAGCGCCCCGCGAAAGCATTCGGGACTTTAGGAGCGGCTCGATGAGCCTTGATGCGAAGGGATAAAAGATTGGTGTACGCCCCTGTTAAATACGCCCCAGTACGATTTTCCGAACCTGCGGGGTAAACTACGATCCTTACTATCGTGAATTTCACCCCGATGGAATAACAACCAAAAATTAATTCCATTGGGCAGGCTGGGCAGGCAAAGGCGCTACGAATTATTTGACCGCGGATTAACACGAATGGACACAGATTCTTTAATTAGCCACGGGTCTTCGCTGCGCTACGCCCCCGCAGGCAGACACACGCAGACTGACACAGACGTTTATTTGTTTGATCGACCTGATCGAACAAAAACTGTCATCGCTGCACGAAAACTGCGTAAGGCACTTGAGAGCATTGTATTCATCATGTTAGAAACCCCATGTGGGTCTTTGTCACCGCCGATGCGAGGAATTAATTATCCTTGCATATAATTCAAAAACGGATTATTATTCAATAAAATCATCATTTAAGCCCTAAATTTTAAGGAGAAACTATGAAATATAAAATTGTTCTCAATAAAACAGACGAGAGCTACAGTGTTTCCTGCCCAGGTTTACCAGGATGCTGGTCACAGGGAGAAACTGAGGCCGAGGCTATCGAGAACATCAAAGATGCCATCCAAGAGTATTTGGCAGCCATATACGAATCTGTTAAAGATACAGACGTCCGAGAAGTGGAGGTGGCTGTTTAACTATGCCAAAAATTCCCGGAGTCAATCATCTTCGCGCCGTCAAAGCTCTCGAAAAAGCAGGCTTTCGCATACTGCGCCAAGGGAAAAAACATAAGCCTTCCGGGACGTACATAAAATTATAAGTTTCTTTCTTAACCTTTAGATTTGCTTGGTAAAACAATCAGAGATCTGGGGGACGGTCATACAATTTAACTATTTTTTGGTGATGTCGTTGACTATGTTGACTTAATCCCCATCCCCCCTCACCCGGTTTTATCCAGGGGGGACTTCCGGAACATCCATAAATATATAAATAACTTTCTATTGTTTTGATTTAATTGTTTTATTTAAGTCTTTTTCGCCTTTTGCCGATTTTTGATGTCACAAATTGTGACATCAAGTTGAATTCCGGGAGCATCAAAAAGATAAAGCCCTTCTTCGCATTCTTTCGCAAAGAAGGGCTTTCATTATATTTAGAGCCATTTGGCAGCCTATGTAGATGTTTAGATCGTGCCGTGCCGGAAATTTAATACCTGACCTTAAATGAAATGGTTAGTTCTGGTCACTTGTTATTTGTCACTTGTCATTTGTCACTGGTCACTGGATTCTGCCGTCTACGCAGTGCTTCGCCGTGCCAAGGGATACTGGATGCGGGTGTAGCGCCTGTGGCGCTGGTGGAGGAGCGCCCATCAAGGGAGGGATTGAAGAGCGTCCAAAGATGGACTTGAGGAGCGCCCCGCAAGTACTTGGGGCTTGAGGAGCGGCTCGATGAGCCTTGATGCGGGAGACTGGATATCGGATGCTGCCGTCTACGCAGTGCTTCGCCGTGCCAAGGGATACTGGATGCTCGATGCTGGATGCTCGATGCTAGATGCGGGTTTGTTTCACGCCAAGGCGCCATTCATTTTTTAAAAAACATCACCTTTATGCAGTCGTATTAGAAAATCCTTCAGAGGCAAAACGTCCAGGCCGTCAAAATGATACGCGCGTTTGCCGGTATAGATGCCGATCATCTTGTCGACATGAATGCGGTCGGATGCACTGAGAGATCGCATTGCGCGCTCCCATTTCCGGTCCCATTTTTCCGCCAGCTTTACTTCCAGGCAAACGACGCGGGCATTGGAGGAAGGCTGACGTTTGCGGGTTTCAATAACAAAATCGATTTCGGTTCCACTGCCGGTTCGATAGAAATATATGGATCGGTTTCTGTTGCGGGTGAGGTTATAAACCCTTAATTCATGGTAAACCATGTTTTCCAGGGCCGTGCCTTTCCAGATTCTGTCAACAGGATCGAAAAGAAGGCCCGCAGCGGCTCTGGCAGCACCCGAATCAAACCAGTAAAATTTCGGGTGGGCCTGTTCCCTGACCTTAACATTCGGACGATAGGGAGGCAGAAAATGGCCCAGCAGCGTATCTTCCAGAATAGAAAAGTAGACATCAACATTGCTTCGCGGCACGGCGGCCTCGCGGGCAATGTTCTGCCGATTTAACAACTGGCCGTTTAATTGGCCGGCAATGCTCAAAAACCGCAAAAAAGGGGGCAAACTCCTCACAAGGCCTTCTTCTTTAATTTCCTCCTTAATGTACGTATTCACATATGAATTCAGGATATCGGCAGCATTTTCCCGGTCCAGTTGAACATATGGCAGAAATCCCCATTGAAGTGAAAACTCGGCATCAAAAAGATCACCAAGCTCTATGGAGGAAAAAGCGTCAAGGTAGCGGGTAACGGCACGCCCCCCTAAAAGATTCACGCCGCCCCGGCGCAACTTCCTGGCGGATGAACCGCATAAGGCAAACCGCCATTGTTTTGCCTCCATAAGCCGGTGCACCTCATCAAGCAAATGAGGTAGTTTTTGGATTTCATCAATGACGATCCAGGAATTTTTCGGAAGATTTCCGGCCATAGCTTCCAAATGGCCGGGGTTTTGGGAAAGCTCCAAATACAGCGTAGAATCAAGCAAATCAAAAAAGAATGCGCTGGGCAATGCTTCTTTTAGCCATGTGGTTTTCCCTACGCCACGAGGACCGAAAAGGAAAAAGGAACGATCAGGAACCTGAAGGAATCTATCGATGAGCACGGTTTTCATAAGTGCAATTATACATGCCTGTTGTAAAATTGCAATGCAAATTTACAACAGCGATGTAATTTTGTGCCCCGGAATGGTTCTTGTTCTCGAACTGCGCTTTAATTTAGTATCTCACGCCAAGGCGCTAAGAATTTATTTTGACAGGATTTACCCCTGTTAAATAGGCTGCGCAATTAGTGAACGGGGTTAAATCTCTTGTTCTTTATTTAACCGGGGTCTAAAAACCATGGGTAAATATCTGGCCCCACCCCAACTTGAGGTCGCAATTTGCGGCCTCAAGTTTTTAAATTCCTTAAAATGATGCCGGGTCACGGCTTATTCCGTATCAGGCCATACGAGGTCATAACTGACGTTGCGGCCCCCACCCGGGTTCTGCCGCAACACCTGCCTTTCGACCAGGGCGGATATCTCCCGAAAAGCAGTTGCCCGGCTGACCTTTGCCATGGACACATATTTCCGGGTCGTCAGACCGCCTTCAAAACCGCCGGGGCCGGTATCCAGCAACCGGTTGACAACCTTTCGCTGGCGCTCATTAAACAGAGTCTGCCCGTGTCGTTGCCAGAAACGGGCCTTTGTCAGAACAGTGGATATCAATGTTTCCGAATGCTCGACCGCCCTTTCAAAACATTCCAGAAACCACACCAGCCATTCGGTAATATCACCGTCTCCTTTCTGGCATCGCTCCAGCACCTGGTAATAAACATCCCTTTCGGCCATGATACGTGTCGACAGGCTGTAAAACCTGGATCCAAGCTTTTCATCCTGTGCCAGTGCCATATCGGTCAGTGCTCTGGCGATTCGGCCGTTACCATCTTCAAACGGATGAATGGTGACAAACCTGAAATGGGCGATTGCGGCTCGCAACAGCCCTTCGATCTTTTTTGATCCTTTTTCCCACCATTGTAGGAAATCTTTAATCTCTTTATCCAACCGGTCTGAAGGCGGCGCCTCAAAGTGAACTTTCTCCCTGCCCACCGGGCCGGATACCACCTGCATTGGTTCCGGGCCTCGCCATTGGCCGGCTAGTATCTTACGGAGGCCTGAATAACCGGTAGGGAAGAGGGCAGCCTGCCAGGCCATCAGCCTTTCTGCTGTAAGCGGATGATCATAATTGGCGGTGGCATCCAGCAGCATATCCACCAGACCATCGGTAGATCGATTCGCAGCCGGTAAACCGGCTGTCGGCAATCCCAGACGCCTTGCTACCGATGATCTTACCAAATCTCTTTGCAGCGTCTGGCCTTCAATCGCAGCGGTTTTAACGGTTTCTTCAATTAAAATTTCCGCCCTGGCTTCGCTGCTGAATTTCAAGCCCAG
>JACNIG010000338.1 GCA_014383215.1 Candidatus Desulfatibia vada
AGTATCTGCATTTCAAAACCTCCTTCGCTTCATTCAGTTCCGGTGAAATGGGGCCTCTGATCTGCCAGAGATTTCAACGGGTAACCAATCAACAATCAACAATCTACAATCAACAATCCTAAAGGAGCCCCTCTTCCTTCAGGAAAGACATGGAACGGTGGCCAATGCTTGTCACTCTGCTCAATGCCTGTGTGAGATGAAGTACAGATTCGAGGGCAACGCCGGAATTGATCATTACCAGCGCCTGATCGATGACTGTTTCGATATCCTTCCAGTCAGGATCCCCTGTGACTTTCTCGGCTAATCGGATTTCCTGGACGATCATGTCGATTTTCATCTTGATGGTCTTTTCAGCCCCAGGCTTTTCCGGTGCTGGAAGACCTCTGAGCAGTTCAAGGGCCTGGGAGACCCAGATAATGCCTGATTTTATTTTTTCGCTTTGAGAAAAGGCCATAATGGCTTCCTGTGTGTTCATTTGGTAGTTATCTCCTGATTTTCACTCTTTCCACCCGTGAACCCCAATCAGGTTCACAAAACGGCAGCCGCCCAGGTTTTTCTCAATATAGCGGCCCCTTCTATTTGTCATTTTTATCAACTCCTGGCTCGACATGTCCCCGATCGGAATAATGAGGCGGCCCCCTTCGGCAAGTTGGTCAAGAAGCGGCTGGGGAAGCTTGGGCGAGCCTGCGGTTATAATGATCGCGTCATAGGGTTCATATTCTTTCCAGCCTAACGTCCCGTCAAAGGCCTTAAACAGTATATTATTATAATTCAACCGGGCCAGAATACTCCTCGCTCCGACCATCAGGGCCCTGATTCTTTCAACAGTATATACCTTGTAGGACAATTCAGCCAGGATGGCTGTCTGATACCCGCTTCCTGTGCCGATCTCAAGGACCTTTTCATCCCCTGTGAGCTCTAAGGCCTCTGTCATAAGGGCCACAATATAAGGTTGTGAAATGGTTTGATTATGGCCGATAGGCAATGGATGGTCGTTATATGTTTCGCCACCCAGGGCCTCTTCCACAAAGAGGTCTCTTGGGACCTTCCCCATTGCCTCTAAAACCTCAGGGTCCTTAATTCCACGTGGAATCAATTGGCGCTTGACCATCTTTTCTCTCGCCAGTCGGTAATCAATGCTGCGGGCCATCTCTATTTCTCTCAAGGGGGGACGCAATTTTGAATGACCATAGCACACTATTGTCGTAAATGTAAACTTAGGTAGGCGGGCTTCAGACGACACCTTCCTTATCCAATCCTCCGGCGCCCTTTTCAATAAGTACAATGACCGGATAGGATTTTTCTTTTGACTCGCCCGTTAATATTTAAGATTTTACCCTAATGTTTCCTTTAGATGGGGTTGGGGGAACTGATGGAGAGTTGTTTTTCCAGTTGATCGCCGTTTGCTTTCACAAATTTCTGCAAATTATGAATACCGATTAGAGGTGTTTCAGAATGGGGGAAATTAGTCCTTGGAATACCGGCGAAGACTTCATTAATATCCTCGACTGATGAATCCAATTTCATTTTGTTGTTAATTGTTCGATATAAATTAATGTTGATCTCCTGCAATGCCTTAACGATTCGTATTGATTCAGCATAAGATAATTTGTCAGGGTTTAGTACCAGGTTTATCTGCGTTTGTTTGCGATCCTCAAAAGTATCTTTCAGGTCTTGATACTGGTTTCGTAGGTCATTAATTTTATTTAGAACCTTGTCTCTTTCAATCTCCTTTTTTATCAATTTGATGTTTGTGATCAAATCTCTTTTTTTGATAATTTCCTTACGCAGGGCCAAAAGATGTTCTATCCAGATCAAGGATAGCGAAGGCAGGCTAAAAAATTTTAACCCTAATGCAGTGGGCGGCATATCGAAAATTAGGTAGTCACATTGGGAGAAGTTTTTTTTGATTTTTTCAAAGGCTAAGATCAGGGCATATTCTTCAAGACCGGGGGAGTATTTTATTACGCTAAAGTACTTCTCCAGATTAAAAGCTGTCAAATAGGAATAAGTTCTATTGATTTGATTGTGAATGTCCTTGAGGTATTGTCTGATCCAAAATTCCTGATCGATTTCTATGGCTGACAGGTTGGGCGCAATCTGAATGGGTTTATCAGAAAGATCCCGTTCAAAAATATCGGATTGATTGTGGGCAGGGTCCAGAGAAACTATCAGAACTTGAAATCCTTTTTGTGCCAGAAACACCGAAAAAAGCGCAGATGAAGTCGATTTCCCAACCCCGCCTTTGCCCATGAAAAAAACATTGGTTGCCCTATTCATCGCTAACCTATGTCGAAGACCGAAAAAAGTTGTGCAATAGGTTCGTTGGCTGTATCCACTTTTTTCATCATCAAAATCAGTTCTTTTTCCATAAGAGGCATCAAATCCAGCGAAATTTGCATGGGAGGCGCCGGCATACCAATAAAAGAACCCAAAACCAGAATTCCAAATATGTTCTCCATTTCTTCAAGTTCATATTCAATGGTTTCCACTGCCTTACCACGTGCGACCTCATCAGAGATCTTCCATATTGAGACAATTCTATCTCTAATAGATTTTATTATTGTATTCATTTTACTCTGAAGATCTTTTTTTCAAACTGAATTCGCTTTTTGGAAGGATAGTAATAATAAACCGCATAAAGGGCCATCAAAACCGTGCCTGCAAGATAAAACCTGGGGAATTCCAAAAGATATGCAACTAACACCAAATAGGGGGCAACCAGTGCAATATAAAGGAGATTGCGTTCAAATTTGATTAGTTCTGCTTCAGACGTGTTTTTTTGATGACGTATTTTATGCGCAAAAAGCGTGCGAAAAAAAATAGGTAACGCGACGGCAAAAACCACTGACAAGACAAAGGTAATGGGCGCGATGTATTTCAGGGATTCAATTTGTCCAACGGGAAAATAATCAAGCGTTTTCAGTAAATATACAAGGATGAGTCCTAAGAATGCGGGAATCGAAAGCGCAAGATAGGTTTTTTTTAAGTCATCAGCCATTTATAACGTAAATAATCAGGCCCAAGAGAGAGATGGAATGTAGAACTGACACAAGGCAAAGCCCATATGGGATGGGACCTTTGAAAAACGCCCCCTTTCGCCCAATCTCTGCGTTGCATTCGGATTTCAATCCTCGAAATATTCAATATATTCCTGTGGTTAAAATCCTTACGCGCCTTGATCTTGGACGAAATTGAGCATTTTTAAAAGGTCTCGGGATTTTGAATGTTATGGGCCTCGCCTTGTAAAGATTGGAATAATTAAAGCGGAAGTATTGCTTCGCTGCAATACTTCCGCTTTATTGTTAAGTTGTTTCAGGTTCGGGTTCCCCAGCACCTGTTCCAGCGGAACTGAAGAACTTAGCGATGCCTTCAACCGCAATCCAGACCGCTACTACCAGAATACAGACATTTATCACTGTCAGTAACATATTCTGTTTGTCAAGAAACTTGACCTGGTTCATGATGACTGCCCAGATGGTCATAACCGACATGAAAATAGCAGGCAGTCCTGCAACCATCCATTTCAAACCACCTTTTTTTTCAAGGTAGAGCGTGATAATGATCAACACCAGCGCTGCCAGCGTTTGGTTTACAGCCCCGAACAGGGGCCAGAGGGTTAAGGCACCCTTTCCGCCCGCGCCCGTAACAAAAGCCAGCACCAAGGCGCTGCCAACCGCTATAAAAGTGGCGATATAACGACCGGTCAAAAAATTGAGTTTGAGACCGCCGAAGAGTTCAGCGACAACATAGCGTTGAACTCTTGTGGCAGTGTCAAGTGTGGTGGCAGCGAATGAGGCCACAAAAACACCCATAATAACCAGACAAACTCCATGCGGAATACCGAGGGAACCTATCATATTGGCCGCCCCCACCACAAAGGCGCTGATTTTTGAACCCAGACCTGCGGCTGCAGCCCATGATGAATAATGGGCTGTCCAGGCAGCAACTCCTGCCACGGATTCGCCTCCTCCTTTTGGAACGTAACCCATTCCTATCCCTGCTGCCACGGCTATGATCACCATGGTTGCCAGTACACCTTCCATTAGCATAGAGCCATAACCCACAAACAGTGAATCATCTTCTTTGCGCACCTGTTTGGCCGAAGTTCCCGAGGAAACCAGTGAATGAAATCCCGAAATGGCCCCGCACGCAATAGTAATGAACAGAAAGGGCCACATGGGTGGAGCCTTTGCAGGGGCGAGTTGCACAGCAGGCGCTACAATGTGAAGATTTCCGCTAAAGGCGGAAACAATGACTCCCAAGAACAGAAGACCCAGCGCGATAACTAACTGATGCGAATTGATAAAATCACGGGGCTGGAGCAATGTGGTAACCGGCAAGGTAGATGCGATAAAGGCATATGCAAGCAAGATAATTGTCCAAACGCCGGTAGCTGGAATCCCCAAAATAGTAGGCATCTTAAACGGCACATAGTAGCCGATGATGAACGTGGCATACATCACAATCACGGCAATAATCGACCAGGTTATCACGTTTTTGCCTTTCTTGTACATTAGATAACCGAGATAGAGTGCGATGGGTATTTCCAGCCATACCGGGATAACCGCTTGCGGATACATAGTAAAAACAACGGCAATAACCAGGCCAAAAATGGCAATAACAATCCACAATTCCAGAAAGACAATCACAAAGAAGAAAAATTTGGTGCGGCTATTGATGTATTTAGACGTGAACTCTGCGACGGATTTTCCTTGATTTCGCATGGAAATAATCAGGGCGCCGAAATCATGAACAGCACCCATTACAATGCTCCCGACAAAAACCCATATCAGCGCCGGGACCCAGCCCCAGATGATGGCAATTGCAGGTCCTACAATGGGTCCTGTGCCTGCAATTGAAGTGAAATGATGACCAAAAATAACCTCCTTTCTGGTTGGCACATAATCAATGCCATCTTCAAACTCAACAGAAGGCGGTTTAGCGGCAGCAGATAAGGCAAAGATTTTGTTACCTATAAATTTGCCGTAGAGATGGTACATGATAAGGTACCCTGCGAATGCCAAAACCATGATCAGTAAAGCGGCCATAAATCCTCCTTTCCTTTGTTAGGTTTACAAATTGCCAACTTCAGTTTCGCACCCCTAAAATATAATTTGGAGAGGAGAGAAACCGTCCTTTTATGATATATTAACCTGTTGATAATACATCAAAAAGCATCAAAAGAAGTTCTCAAAAATGTCTACCATGAAATGTGAAAAGCGCTAAAGTGAAATCTAAAATTATGTGCGTAACGGAAAGAATATTTTCAAATCAGGAGGCCGTTTCAAAATGTTCAATTTTGTCCAAGGTCAAGGAAGGCGAAAATTTTAACCACAGGAATATATTGAATATTTCGAGGATTAAAATTTGAGCCTGACGCAGAGATTGGGCAAAAGGGGGCGTTTTGAAATTGCCTCCAAGGATTGGCCATGTATCCTATTTACTGTTTATACTGGCCTTTTTACCTCTACTGAAAATTGAAACTAACCACAATTTTTGTCAGAAACAGTGGTATTATTGATCTTTTGGCAGGAAAGACTCCTAAAGTCTAAGATTCAAACAAGCCGCTTACCGATGGTACTCATTTACGTACAAAATCATTATGAAATATCAAAGATGCTTGACTCTGAAGGATACGGTGATAGAAGTCCCTTTTTGAGCAAAGGACCATAGAGAAAAGAAGGTCGTTTGTCAAGGATTAAATCTGATTGAGGGGTTCGGTGTAAAATGGGCTCTCCGCTTCTCAATACATTTTCTAAATATTTGGAGAATCTGTAAACGCTATTGAAAATTGAGGAAATTCGGCCTTTAAACCCTCATTAATCGCGTTTTCAAAATCGGCCAGCATGACCATGTTCAACGCTGCACAACAGGCTTTGCAGTGGCCCAGGCGGTTGAAAAACACGATGAGTTTCCGGCGCTTTTCCACATAGCGGATTTTTTTCACTAATCCCAATTGTAAAATTGTCATACCGGACTGAGGATCTTTGATACGATCCAAAACCATGTCAATTTTTTCCTGAATTATATTCTCCATTTTATCCTCGCTGTTGGAAAATGGTTTGCACCTTTCGATTCATATCAGAAATACCTCAGCGAGTGCAGATGCAATTACCCCTGAAAGGGTTATTAAAATATAGTAAAAAAATATGACAACCTGATATTTGGAAATAGAAGTTGATACCCAATTTATTAGGGTGTTGAAAGCTTATATAAATGAGAAGGTCTGCTGGGACTGTTAGTTGACATCTTCCTCTATCTCTTTTCACATCCATCATCAAATGAAAGCACTGTGTCAGTTTCATTCAGGATGTTGTTCTAATACCCGAATAACTTGGAGTAAAGTTTGATTCACCGGTGTTCTCACACCATGAGTTTTACCCAATTCAACTACTTTTCCTCCAAAAATGTCAACTTCGGTTTTCCGTCCTGCCTCAATATCCTGCAGCATTGACGTTTTCCCTTGTGGCGATAAAACATTTAGAAATGGATACCATTCTTCTATATCCCGGTTTGTCAAGTTTACATCCATAACATCTGTCAATGCAATTACTTCTTTCATCAACGCTTCCATTAAACCTTGGGCCTCTGGAGATTTGTGGAAAACACCAAACGGAGCTCGCATCGCAGCCGATGCCTGATTCACCCCGACATTGACCATGAACTTCCACCACATCATCCGGATCATATCTTCTGGTGTTTCATAAACAATTCCTGCCCTATCAAATGCTTTTTGCACACGGAGAACTCGTTGGCTGAGATGGGTATTGTCAGCTTCACCAAAATAATGCTTCCCTGGCTTGGTATAAATTATCTGATTCCCCTGACGTAGAGCATCTATCGCTACAGAAACGGCATATAGCATCTTGTCCATTCCATAGATGGAACCAATATATTCTTCACTCTCAAGACCATTCATAACAGATATAATGGTGGTTGAATCGCCTACAAGTTTTTCCAAACCTTGAACTGCTTCCTCGAGATGATGATGTTTCAGGGCGACGATAATGAGATCCACTTTCGAAGTAGCTTCATCAGGATTTATGACCGGGATTGCATAAGATTTCCCGTTGACTACTAAGCCTTTGGTTTTGAGCTTGTCCAAACGGTGACCTTTAGCAATCAATACCGTCGAAAAACCAGCCGTATCGAAAAATCTGCTGGCAAAATAAGCACCCATTGCCCCGGCGCCAAGGATTGCTACTTTTTTGATATCTTCCATTGATTATTCCTTTCTGCTATTCTAAAGATATGTAAAAAATGTATGGCTTTGTAGAGACAATGTCAATCATTGGTTTATAAATTCTTAGGTTCGATTAGATGTGCCGAGTGAGTTTGCGGGACATTCATTTTGTGAAAGTGGTAGTCAAGAAGTGCTGGCCAATCCAGCCTTGACAACTATCTGTGCCGGTGGTAAGTTCCCAACTTTCCTATTGTAATTCCTTGACACTATACCCGCATCTATATGAGGGGCAGGAGGATTTGATGAACTTTCAAGAACTGATTATGGCCCTCGGAAAGTATTGGGCCGATTACGGCTGTTTGATCCAGCAGCCCTATGATTTGGAGGTGGGGGCGGGGACTTTTAATCCCGCAACCTTGCTCAGGGTGCTTGGCCCTGAACCATGGTCTGTGGCATATGTAGAACCTTCGAGACGTCCCACGGATGGCAGGTATGGTGAAAATCCGAACCGTTTAGGGCACTATTATCAATATCAGGTCATTATCAAGCCGTCTCCGATTGATATACAGGACGGCTATCTTGAAAGCCTGAAATCATTGGGGATTGATCCCTTGGATCACGATATACGTTTTGTGGAGGATGACTGGGAATCACCCACCCTCGGGGCCTCGGGTCTCGGATGGGAGGTTTGGCTCGACGGGATGGAGATAACCCAGTTTACCTATTTTCAACAGGCTGGGAGTATCAGGTTAGATCCGATCTCCGTAGAGATAACCTACGGTCTTGAAAGGATCGCCATGTATATGCAGGAGAAGGAAGATGTCTACGACCTCATGT
>JACNIG010000340.1 GCA_014383215.1 Candidatus Desulfatibia vada
AAAGGGGATACATTTCTGTATCCCCTTTGTTGTCGGTAAGTGGTATTTTGGGGTTTGCGGTTAATTTCTACCGGAGTATTCATTATAGGCCATGGCTACGGATCGGTAGACCAGGTGGGCCAGTTTTGAAAACGGCAAAAATGCAAACAGGTTGAACACAAACACCAGGTGGACAAAATACATGAAATACGTCACGTTGGCCATACCCGCCAGACGGGTCATTTCGGTCAGCATGCCGGTAAGTCCCAATCCCAGGACAAGGCCTAAAAGGTACCAGTCCTTGTATACGCTGGTTTGATCAGTTTTGGAAAGACGGTTCTTGATCATCAGAATGCTGCCGATAACAAGGGCCACACCGCTGATATTGGCGAGCCATTTAACCGGGTTCAACTGGGAGTAGGGGCCGTGGAGCTGCAGGCCGTAAAGGGCCACGAAAAACACATTGGTTACGATAAAAAGTCCGATAAATGATAAAAAGACCATCCAGTGAGCCACGTCCCGGTCTTTGTTTTCCGAGCATTCTGAAAACTTATCCTGTTTTAGGATGGTTGGGATAACTCGAAACAACGCCTTGATTAACCCAACATAGTCTAGCTCCTTTTTTCCGGTCTTGCCTTCCAGGACGGCGTTTGCATGGATATCATTGATAAATCTTTTGAGCCCCATGGCAAAAATTATTACAACCCAGGCTGCCAGGGGAACAAAAATCATATCGACCAGCCAGGTTGAAAAGAAATTGCCGTGTGATATTCCATGTTCTCCCAAGGGCGGTGAAAAATCGAGCAGACCGGTAATAAGGCCCAGAACCAGAAATATCACCACGGGAATCCCCATAAGCAAAGGGAGCATTTTGGGATCATTGACCGCTTTACCAATGGCTTTGGGAGCAGCATACTCCGTGATGGCGTAAGAGCGCAAGGCTCCCAGCACTTCACCCGGCTTGGCACCGCGCGGGCATTTAGTGGTGCAATCTCCGCAGTAATGGCACAGCCAGATGTCCGGATTGCCTACCAGACGGTCCTTTAATCCCCATGAGGCCGCAATCATCTCTTTCCTGGGAAAGGGTTTGGTGTCCGGAGAAATAGGGCAGACCACCGAGCAGGTTGCGCATTGAAAGCACTTTTTCAGGGTGTCGCCCCCCAGCCCGATGATTTCTTTAACAAAGCCGACATCAGGCTCAATCAGGTATTTGTCTGTCATAAGACTACCTCCTACTATTGAATATTGAATATTGACGATTGATTTATGAACAGCGACTGCAATCGTCAATCGTCAATCGAAAATCATCAATCACTAAAATCCCTTGAACGGGTTGGGACCGAGGGCTTCTACCACTTCCACAAAGTCATTAATCATCTTGGGAAGTTTATCGTATTCGTCGATGGCGACCTGGAATTGGGCGACCCGTTCTTCTTCCAGGGCCAGACTCGACAGGGCATCCCCAATCTTTTGGACTCTGATTTCCGAAAGTTCGCTGCCCTTTATAAAATGACATTGATAATCGTCACCGTGGTTGCAGCCCAGCAGGAAGGCCCCGTCCAAGCCTTGGGCCAGGGCGTCTTTGATCCATATAACGTTCATGGAGCCCAGGCACCGAATCGGGATTAAGCGCACGTCGGCTGAATAGACAAGTCTGTTCAAACCGGCAATATCGAGGGCCGGCATGGCGTCGTTTTCGCACACAAATCCCACGATCCTAAAGGGAGGCTCGTAATAATCATCCTCAGAGGGCACACCGATGGCTTTAACCATGGAACCGACACTGTCGATATTGAAGTCGGCAAAACCGATGATACGCTCAGGGCATGCTCCCATGCAAGTCCCGCAACGCCTGCAGCGCGCCGGATTCGGTTTGGGAGTTCCCTTTTCATCATCATCTAAAGCGCCGAAAGGGCACTCTTCGGTACAGCGCTTGCACTGGGTGCATCGTTGGAAAAAGAAGTCCGGGAAGGTCATATCGCCGGAGCGGGGGTGCACAGCCACGCCGCGGTTGACCGATTCGATACACTGAATCGCTTTAAGGGCGGCACCGGTGGCGTCTTCCATCGATTCTTCCATGGTCATGCTGCGCCGGATGCCTCCGGCCGCATAAATACCGGTTCGCTGAGTTTCATACGGGAAGCAGATATAGTTTGAATCGCAAAAGCCGTCGAAAAGACCGATTTCCCGAAACGCAGGCCCCTGGCGATACGCCATGTTGACCACAGGGTCATCAACGGTTACCGGGACCATTCCGGTGGCCAGTACCACCAGATCGGCCTTGACCTTGACCTTTTCTCCCAAAAGGGTATTGTCCGCTTCCAAAATCATTCCGTCTCCGTTTTTGGAGACGCTGATGACGTCACCTTTGGTCAGAAAGATGCCTTCATCCTGCTGGATGCTCTTGTAAAAGTTTTCCGTCAGGCCGGGAGTACGCATGTGCTGATAAAAGATGTAGGCTTTGCCGTCGTCGTAATCTTCGCGCACATATTTGGCCTGCTTGAGGGCCACCAGGCTGGTCACCGATCCACAATATTTAAAATCAGAATCGTCATCTCCCTTGCCGGGGCTCTGGATAAAGGCCACTGCTTTGGCTTCTTTGCCGTCCGACGGTCTGGTAATCTTGCCCTTGGCGGCGATCTCCTCAAACTGGTGGTTGGTGATGACATCCGGCAGTGCCCCGAAACCTAAATGGGCAAATTCATCGCCTTCAGGCACATCCGGCCGCCATCCGGCCGCCAGGACTACGGATCCGAATTTTTCACCGTTAGGGTCGAACTGCAAAATGTCAAGTTTGCCTTTATTGTACTCCAGGTAGCGTTTATGCTGCCCTTCAACATCCAGTTCCTTGCCGTTTTCATCGAACTTCATCTCTGCGGGCAGCGGATAGGGGACGTCAAACTCGATCTTTTCACCGGGCTTTTTCAGCGTTACAATGAAATCTCCCGGTTCACCGGCGAGACGGGCAACGATGGTCTCGGTTTTAACGGTGATATTGTCATAGGCTTCAAGCTCTTTGATCTTGTCGCCAATAAACGGCGGAATAAGATTTTCATAGGGGTCTTTGTTGGGCAGTTGTTTGCGCATCTTGGCCGCATAGCCACCCAAAGACGACTCTTTTTCAACGATGGTGACCTCATAGCCGGCTTTGGCCGCATCCAAGGCGGCTGAGATACCGGTGATGCCGCCGCCGATAACCAGAATTTTCCTGCTCAGGGTTTCCACTTTGTACGGCTCCGGCAGATTAATCTTTGCAACCTTGGCCATGCTCATTTTCAGGTAATCTTCGGCCAGCATCTGCAGACGATCGAAGGATTCACCGTCATCTTTCTGGTCTTCCGTAAGGGCCGGGAATTCAGATCTGGGATGGGACCAGACCACCTGTTCTCTCAGGTTCACCCGGTCGACAATGCAGCCTTCGAACTTGAAGACATCGTAATTGACCCGGCGGGAACAGGCGGCAATCATCAGTGTGTTGACGCCGTCATCGGCGATATCTTTTTTAAGGAGTTCAAGGCCTTCGGCTCCGCAGAGAAACGGATGGGTTTTAACGGAAAAACCTTCTTCTTCAGGGACTGCACACAGATCTTCCATTATCAGGGCATCTCCGATGCCGCAACCTGTGCAAATATAGACACCATATTTTTTATCCATGGATAACCTCCTACTTCCTCACCAGGGTTTGAATCGCTTTAAGGGCCATGCCGGTTGCATTCTGATTTGCCGTCACCACATCGGACGGCTTATTGGCGCATCCGGCCGCAAACATCCCGCCTTTTTCAAAATCATTGATGATAAAGCCGTCTTCATTGTATGTAAGATCGGCCGGCAGCTTGGCAGTTGCAGCCGTCGGCTGCATACCGGTGGCGAGAACCGCCATTTCAACGGTTTGCGAAACCTTTTCGCCCGTAACGGCATTTTCGGCAACCACGGTAATATTTCCGGTGGCGGTATCTTCGCTGACTTCGGCGACTTTGCCTTTGATCAAAATGACATTCTCATCTTCTTTGATCTTCTGATAAAACTTTTCATACCGCTGGCCCGGTGCCCGGACGTCAATGTAAAAAATATACACCTTGGCATCGGGATACTGTTCCCGGATGTAGGTGGCCTGTTTCAGAGAGGCCATGCAGCAGATATAAGAACAATAGGGAAGATAATTTTCGTCGCGGGATCCGGCGCACTGAACAAAGGCGATACTTGCGGGCTCCTTGCCGTCCGACGGTCGGGTTATTTTTCCTTTGGTCGGTCCGTTGGGCGCCGCCAGCCGCTCCATCATCATGTTGGTGATGACGTTTGGATACTGGCCGAAACCCAGGTTGTCAATTTTGGCGGCATCATAAGGCTCCCATCCGGTCGCCCACACAACGGCCCCCACCTTTAAGTTCTGGGTTTGGGCCGGCATATCCAGATCGATGGCATCGTACTTGCAGACTTTGGCGCATTCGCCGCATTCCGATCCCTTGCAGGCCGCCGCATCGATGGCATAGCGCATGGGAAAGGCCATTTCAAAGGGCAGGTAAATGGCTTTGGTCTTGTCCATGTTAAAATTATATTCATTATCCCTTTCAACCGGGCAGGCTTCGACGCAATCGTTGCATGCCGTGCAGTTGGCGTTAACCAGCCTGGGGCTCAGCGCTACAGTAACGTCATAGCTGCCGGGTGCTCCCTCGACCTTTTCAACTTCTCCCTGGGTTAAGACGGTTATCTTAGGATTGTCTTTAATTCTTCTAAAATTGATCTCCAGGCCGCAGGATGGAGGGCATAGCTTGGGGAAATATTGATTCAACTGTGCCACTCTGCCACCCAGGTAAGGGTTTTTTTCGACCAAAAACACCTCGTACCCCACTTCGGCGGCTTCGAGGGCCGTGGTCAGCCCGCTTATCCCTCCTCCAACAACCAAAATGCTTCCATTAGCAGGAGCTGTTGTGTCTTCTGTCATGCTATCCCTCCGTGCATTGTTAATTTCAATTGATTAATAACGGTTCCATAATAAAAACCTCCAGGTGCCTGGCGGCACCTGGAGGCATGTCCGGCTAAATTGCAGCCGATCGATTACGCATCAGGGATAATCTTGATGTAGTCTTTCTTGAAGATATCCCAGGATTTTGCTTTGGGGTCATACTTGGAGTTTACAAAGCAGAACCAGTTCTCATCATCCACTCCTGGATAGTCGGCCTGATAGTAGAATCCGGGATAGCGGGTCTCTTTGCGGAACTGGATGTGTCGCAGGTGCGACTCGAGCGTCCAGATACGGTGTTCGATTTCCCAGGCCCGCATCAGTTCGTGCAGATCACCGGCCGCCAGCTTTTCGCAGTCTTCATGCATCATCTGCAGCATTTCCATGACCATCTCCAGGCTTTTGCTGCTGGTCTGGTAGTAGGTCGCCGTACCGGCGCCGTACTCGTGGGCGGCTTTCATAAGCCGATAGGTCATCCCCTCGGGTTTGAGATAATTGGGGTTGATATCGACAGCGGTGGTGTAATCGCAATGCTCCAAAAACAGCCTGACCGGTTTGTAAACCAAGTCGACCAGTTCTTCGTTGGACTGGCTGATGGCCGGTTTGAAGTCGGCATTGTCGCGCACGAATCTGGCCATGGACTTGGCGCACTGCCGCCCTTCGGCATGGGAACCGGAGGAGAACTTGTGACCGGATGCGCCCACACCGTCACCGGAGGTGAACAGTCCGTTGACCGTGGTCATACGGTTGTAAACTTTGTCTTTGTAACGGATTTTGTATGCTTCGGGTACCCAGTCAAAGTCGGGTCCTGAAACCCACAGGCCGCAGCAGCCGGAGTGAGATCCCAGCAGGTAAGGCTCGGTGGGCATAATCTCCGAATTCTTCACGCTCGGCTCGGTGTTGGTGCCGCACCACAGGTTGGCCTGTCCGCAGGTCATATCGAGAAAGTTTTCCCAGGCCTCGGATTCGAGGGCCTTCATCTCGCGCTTGTCAAGTTTTTCACCCATGGTCTTCAGCGCATTGACCGTATCCATCATAATGGGACCGCGGCCTTCTTTCATCTCAAAAATCATCAGATGGTTCCGCAGGCAGGTCGGGGTGATGGCGGCGGTTCCGTAAGGTGCGTATTTCTGAAGTTCGGCTTGGGCCGCTGCACTGCCCACGTAACCTTCGCCCAGACCGTTGAGGGTTTTGGCCTTGAACAGCAAGAACCAGGCCCCTACCGGACCATAACCGTCTTTATAGCGTGACGGGGTGAAACGGTTTTCCATCATGGTCAGCTCGGCACCGATTTTCATGCACATGGTATAGGTGGATCCGGCATTCCAGATCGGGTACCAGGCGCGGCCTTTACCTTCACCGACGCTGCGGGGCTGATAGATGTTGACAGCGCCGCCGCAGGCGACCATCATGGTGTTGCATTTGATGATGTAAACTTTGTTTTCACGTACGGAAAAACCGACTGCACCGGCGATGCGGTTCTCTTCATTGGCGTCCAGAAGCAGCTCAACGATAAAAACGCGCTCCAGAATATTGTCTTCGCCCAACGCCA
Source organism: Candidatus Desulfatibia vada (assembly GCA_014383215.1). Classification (GTDB taxonomy): domain Bacteria; phylum Desulfobacterota; class Desulfobacteria; order Desulfobacterales; family UBA11574; genus Desulfatibia_A; species Desulfatibia_A vada. Next base: position 6,492 of record JACNIG010000340.1, read on the forward strand.
GTTTGGCAGCTTCGGCCACAATGCGTTTATAGGACTCACCGTTGATCATGATCTGCCATTTTCCGGTACGCACGGGGGTGGCGCCGCTCTTCAAGGTCCCCACCTTCATACCCTTTTTACCGTCCAGTTTCTTGCCGTCATCGGACATCTTCCAGATCGGCAGACCCCATTCTTCGAACAGATAGACCGAGTCGTCCACGTGATTACCCAGGTCAAAAATAAGGTCTTCACGGACGATGCCCATCAGGTCGTTGCGGACCATGCGGACATAGTCATCCGGCGTATTGTCGCCCTGTGCGGTTCCAATATAAGTATTGATGGCTGAAAGTCCCTGGGCCACAGCACCGCTGCGCTCTAAAGAAGCTTTGTCCACCAGCAGAATTTTGGCGTCGTCCGCCGCCCATTTCTTAATCTCGAAAGCCGTTCCTGTGGCAGCCATACCGCCGCCGACAATCAAATAATCAACTTCGAGCTCTACCACTTCCGGGTCCTTGACGGCTTTGAGTTCACCTAAAGGTTTATTCGGTAATGCCATGCTATCCTCCTTTAGCTAATATCGTAGTTGTTCAGTTTGCTGAATCTTCTAATTTTTAACCTGCCTAAACGGTTGCTATCGGTGTGAGCATTACGTAACCGTCGGCCTCTTCGGTGGCAAGCAGTTCGCTGTCAAGGTCCTTGCCTTTCAGATCCACGTAACCATTGGCGGCGCCTTCCGGAGTTGTCCGGATGGGGAACTTAAAGCGCTTGATGGTACCGTTTCTGAATTTACAGGTCCACATAACATCCTCGGTTCCCAGCATGGGCATAATACTGCTTCCCAGCGGCACGAAGTCGGCATAGCCTCTTACTTCAATTGCCTGGGTGGGGCAGATCTTGACGCATGAAAAACATTCCCAGCACTGATCCGGTTCCTGATTGTAGGCCTTCATTTCATTGGGCTCCAGAACCATCAGATCGTTGGGGCAAATGTACATACAGGCGGTTTTGTCCCCACCTTTGCAGCCGTCACATTTTTCAGTAATTACAAAACTTGGCATTTATTATACCTCCTGATTTTGCTTTGTAAAAGATTTCGGTATTTTAACCTCTAAAAAGAACTTTACGGTACAACCTTCGAGTTTTCTGCACCTCCCTTCATAACTGTGGCCAAAAAAGCAACTTCCGGGCCGTCTAATTTTTTTAAAAATCAACAAAAAAATCCTATCCGGTTTTATCTATGTCACGAAACATCGCGACTAAAATTTCCACAAATATATTCTTTAATATCAAGAAGATAGCTTGCCCATGAAAAGTCAAAGGATTTCAATACCAATTAACATTATGCTTGTCAAGAACTTTTGGACAAACCTGGTTCTTAAATATTAGGGTATTTATATGCATATTGGCCGCTAACAATATCTGGATGATAACATACGGATTAAGCACTATATATTGTGCTGAAAAGCGTTCATATTCTTCAAAAATATTCAGGACATGAATGCCGTATAGCACTAAAAGCTACT
>JACNIG010000326.1 GCA_014383215.1 Candidatus Desulfatibia vada
TTATATCTTCAGTTGTGTCAAAAAAACTATCTGCCTACATGACTGAAGAATACATTAATAAAAGAGCTGAAAGAGGTTTCAGAGAAAAAATTCTCAAGTCACGTGGGTATCGATTGGCAATGCTTTGGGTGCTTGCTGGTAACGACCAAGCAAAGAAATTTTATGAATCAATGGGCTTCAATACGGATGGTTCTTCAAAGACACTCAACATCGGGAAAACTTTTGAGGCTAACCGCTATAGGAAACAATTAGGAGCTGCCGAACCCAGTCATTCCAGCGGACACGGCTATCGCCGTGCCGCTGAATTCGTTGTTATATTTCTGTGAGGATAATTGAGGACATGAAAAACTTTGATGAACTATCAGATACAATATTTAGATTTTAATATGCTTGCATTCGGTGTAATAGTTTTGAATGCTTAAATGCATATGATTTTTTATAATTTGATTTAAATTAGACGGCAAATAAACAAATGCCCAAAATAATTGATTATATAGCTGATAAAACCGGTGGAGTTAACTATGGGACCTATAAATATTCCTTCGAAGGAGTTGAGGTTCCTTCGATAGTTTATGATGATAACCAAGAAATAGCAATATCGAGAAAACAGATCGGCGAAACAGATCGGGGTCTAAAAGAACCCAAATCATTAGTCGACAAGGCGAACACGATAAAAAAGCAGGATGAACCGCTCTTTAAATATTTTTTAGACGGTAGTCGCCGAACATATAAGGTTGATGATATTGCATATAATGATCGGATTTATCCAATAGTGGCAGGTCAAATCGGTGTGGGTTGTTGTGCTAGAAAATCCCCACCACATTTTGAAAAGGTTTCCCTGCTAAAACAGAATGTTTTGGTTTTGCCTGATTGTGCTGATAAAGACGGGCGGGAAGATTATTTTTATAACAATCTTCGAAAAAAGATTAACGATATAGATATCGTCAAAAAGCGCGGAATTAAAATTGATAAGATACTCAGTTATCCGGATAAAGCACTAAATGAAGGCGAGAAATATGAACATAAAGGCATTGCCAAAATTCAAGATGAGATGATTGAAAAGGAAAAAGAGTTAGTTATCCAGCTCGTTGAACAAGGAAAACTTAATTTCAACGATTATTTACTTAAAGACGGCTCTTTGGAATATAAGGATGTCAAGAAATATAGTGATAGGGAATTATCAAAAATAAAGAGCAATTATCGTTGTGTAGTTGGCGTTTCGAAAATATTCAACCCGGAACTTTGTAAAGATAAAAACAAAAAAAATATCGCAAAAAGGATAGCAGAACTCCCACTATACCATAGGACTCCGGCTTTTAGATATACCAATGAACGCGCAACGAACGTTGAATTCAGTATTTGGTATTTACGAATCAGACATATTCAAAAAACTATTGGACCTTTTGATGGAATATTGAAGGTTGAAAAAATTTTGGTGTCCGAGGATGAACAAAAGAATGGATTAGCATCAGGTGAAATAGATCTGATTAGCGCGAATCTAATAAATGAGCGGTGTCCAACATGTTACGGTCATGATTCACGTTGGGCAAATCATCTATATCCAGTGTATCTTACAGAAAGGTTTATTAAAAGCAATTACCTTAGTGAACCGCTTTTTCTAAACTTATTTTAACGAGCGGGGTATGATATGGCCAGATCAATAGGTAGGGTTGCTGCAACCGAGAAGATTCCAACAACAATAGATGAATTCTATTTCTGGACAGATAAGAAAGAAATACTGAATCCATTCGACGTGATAAAAGCTGACCATATAAATGGTTCAGTTACATTCGGTGTAATCGAAGAGATATCCCACATTACCGATTCAGCGAGCTATCTGACGAGTTACATTTCAAATGATTTTGGTGACCTTTCATCTACACCCAATACACATCGTATTGGTATGAATTTCGTTAAGGCGAAGATGGTTGGTAACACTAAAAATATTTTCACTCCAGTACTGGATGGCCGAACTGTAAGTTTAGCTGATGAGGATGAAATCAAAGAGGCATTGGGATTAGATAAAATCAAGAATCCTCTGCCTTGTGGCTACTTGGAAATGTACAATGGCCATGACAAAATTCAAATACCGGTACATTTGAATGAAAACTTTCTAATAGGGCCGGAAGGTGCGCATTTAAACATTTCTGGAATCTCAGGATTGGCTGCGAAAACATCCTATGCAATGTTTATTACAAAAGCCATACAAACCGCTTATTTAGAAAAGCCTATTGAGACTGAAGATGATAGTGTCGCATTTGTATTTTTTAACGTTAAAGGAAGGGATATCCTAGCTATTGATGAGAAAAATGAAGAGTTAGGTCCAGACGACATAGCTCTATACAAAATGCTGGGTTTGGAGAATCAACCCTTCCAAAAAGTAACATATTTCTATCCATACATGCAAGGAGAGCAAGCAAATACAATTGCAAAGAAAGAAGATGTCAAATATCAAATCGATGCTAATGCTGCTTTCAAATATAAATATGAGTTTGAATACGATAAGGAAAATATAGACTTATTTTTTGCGCATGATGATGATCCCACAGAAACAATGGCCTCCATAATAAATTATGTCTTAAATGAAGACGGAGATTTTGGAGGGTTAAGAAATTGGAATCAATTTCTTAAAGAAGTAGATAAGCAATGCGATACAAAATACGATAAACGAGATAAGTCTATAGCTGTAGGTAGTTGGAGAAAATTTAAGCGGTATGTCAGGAAAGCCTTATCAAATGATATATTTGCACAAAGGACAGATAAAAAGGCTAACGAAACACGACTTAGAGAGCACATAACAAATAAGTTGGGAAAGAATGATGTCTTTGTAATCGATATTGCACGGCTTTCTGAAGATATGCAGGCCTTTGTCTTTGGAGATGTTGTAAGAACAATCTATGATTTGCAACTTGGAGCGATTGAGGATCAAGACCGTGAAAATCGTCCCTCGAAAATAATCATTTTTGTCGATGAATTAAATAAATATGCATCAACTGACGTTCCAAAAAACTCACCGATATTGCGACAGATGTTGGACATTACAGAGCGCGGTAGGTCTTTAGGCATAATCCTATTTTCGGCCGAGCAGTTTAAAAGTGCGATACATGACAGAGTTAAAGGCAATTGCGCTACACACGCTTATGGGAGGAGCAACTCAATCGAGATATCTAAAAGCGACTATCGATTTATTCCTACAGTATACAAAAACATGATGACGCGGCTTAACCAGGGTGACTATATTATTGAGAATCCAATATTAAGATCCCTTCTTAAAATCAAGTTCCCCAAGCCTTCATACAGGCAATTCCCTCATGGCTAAAAAGAAAACAATCATAGGTAAGGATGCTATCGAATCCTTAACGTCCGCTATGTACGAGGATTCGAGGTTCATTTATAGAGAATATATCCAAAATTCTGCAGATGCGATTGATAAAGCTGTAGAGGCTGGCCTCCTTGCGTCAAAAAAGGATGGCCATATCTGGATAGAGACTAATAAGAAAACCAGATACATAAAGATTCGTGATGATGCTACTGGTATCAGCTGGGGGCAGGTTGAGGATGTATTGAAAAACATCGCGCAATCACCCAAACAAAGAGGGCTTGATAAAGGATTTAGAGGTATAGGTAGATTAGGAGGATTAGGTTATTGCGATGAGCTAAGATTTATCACCTCCTATAAGGGTGAAGATTCTAAATCAATAATGATTTGGAATGCGAAAAAGCTTAACCAGATTATAAACGACAGAACAAAAAAGGAAGAGGCAGCTCATGTAATCGATGAGGTTACTTTTGTCGATGTCGAACAAGAAGATCCAGATGAACACTATTTCCAGGTTGAACTCATCAATGTTAACAACTCGATATTATTAGACCGAGAAGCTGTTGAAGACTATCTCAAAATGGTAGTTCCAGTTCCGTATCAAAATCGATTTGTCTTTAGAACTATCATCTATAATAGCCTAAAAGAACATGGCTTATCACTCGATGAATATAATATCTATATAAATACGGAACAGATATTCAAAGATTATACTTCTCGAATATATCAGGCAGATGGTAAGGCAAAAGATGAAATAAAGGATATTAAACCATTTACCATAAACTATTCAGATGATGAATTGTTGGCCTGGGGCTGGTATAGTATATCGAATTTTGATGGTGTGATTAACAAAGTAAAAAACAAATCAAGAGGGATCAGGCTTCGCAAGGACAATATTCAAATTGGTTCAGAAACGACGCTGACTAAGTTACACCCTCAGAGCAAGAATCAGAACTATTTCTTTGGTGAAGTCCATGCTTTCAATAAAAACCTGCTCCCAAATGCTCGAAGGGACTACCTGATTGAAAATGAACATTGCAAATTTCTTGAGAAAAAGATTCGTGAATTGTTTGATGATACGTTAAGGCCAATATTCAATTATGCATCAAAACTACGAAGCAATGATAAATCAGTAATTTATTTAAGAGAAAAGCAAAAAGAAGTTGAAAAGCTGAAAAAAACCGGTGTTACAAACAAGGAAGAATTAGAAACGATAGAACAAAAATTAGAGAAAAGTAAGGAAAAGGCTGAAAAGAGTAGAACTTATCTGACAAATTTTAAGGGCAAAATCGAAGCTGAAGATGATAAAGTTTTAAAACAATTATATGACAATATCGTAACATCTGAGAAAGTTAATATTAACCGAACCACAAATAGGATAAAAAATAAGCTTGATGAAGTTCCTAACCGGACTGATAAATATAGTAAGCTAACTCGCAAAGAACGTAAATTGGTAGTTAAAATATACGAAGTCATTGACGCCGTTCTGCCTTTAGATATCGCAGAAAATTTAAAGCTAAAAATAGATGAAAAATTCACGTAATAGAAAAAATATACTCCTTATAGAACCTAACTACAAAAATAAATATCCGCCAATAGGTTTAATGAAAATATCGACTTTTCACCGAAATCTTGGTGATCATGTAAGGTTCTATAAAGGTAACTTAAAAGATTTCGTCGTTAATGAAATCGTTGGTCAATGCATTGCCAGATTAATAAATTCTGAAAGCCGTATTGATTGGACTGAAAGAAGACCAAAGATAAAAGCATTTATCCAAAGAAAGGATATGGGGCTTTATGATGATGGGAAGATTCTCGAATCCAACAACTGGCCTCTAATTGAAGAAAACCTGCGCTATTATAGAAACTCCTTATTAAAAAAAACATACGATAAATTTCTTAAATGGGACAGGGTATATATCACTACCTTGTTTACATTCCACTGGAAAGTAACAGTAGATACGATTAACTTTTGTAAAATATTCGTTCGGGGTATTAAGGATTTATGGATTGGCGGTGTAATGGCCACGCTGATACCAAAGGAATTAGAGGACGCTACTAGTATCAAACCATTTACAGGGTTATTAGGCAAGCCTTGCCAACTTGATAGATTCAGCCAGAAAATAGTTGATAAACAGCCGTTAGATTATTCCATTCTTGATGAAATTGATTACGAATATCCTTTTTCGAACGCATATTTCACCTTTATGACAAAAGGGTGCAAGAACAAATGCCCCTTTTGCGCGGTACCAACGTTAGAACCTGAATTTAACCCTAAAATCCCTACAATTCGTAAATTCAATCATATTAAGAAATATTTCGGTGATCAGAAAAATTTATGTCTGATGGACAATAATGTATTAGCATCAGATTGTTTTCCTGAGATCATAGATGAAATCAAGCGGATGGGATTCAAAACTGGGGCTACTTTTGACGAACCTAATCAATTTGATATCGCAATTAAAAACCTAAAAAGAGGCATCAACGACAGGGCATATATTAGAAGGTCATCCAAGCTCCTCCATGAATTATTAGACAGAATAAATGGTAAAAACGCCCAAAAATATTATGATATCCTGGAAGAGTATAGACTTCTAAAGTTAGATACCACGACTAAAGAAAATTTGATTAGCGCATATGATGAATTAGAAAGCCTGTATGAACACAATCGACCGAGACGGCGTGGTTTAAGGTGGGTTGATTTTAACCAAGGTATCGATTGCAGATTCGTTACTAAAGAGAAAATGAGACTGATGAGCGAGATTCCCATCAGACCGTTACGAATAGCCTTCGATCATCTTAAATATGAAAAAGAGTATAGACGAGCAGTTGAGCTTGCTGCGCATTTCGGGATCAAAGAATTTTCTAATTATATTTTATACAATTTCAAAGATACGCCTGATGACCTTTATAGACGAATAGAAATCAATATGGAATTATGCCAAGATCTTGATGTAAATATCTATTCTTTTCCTATGAAGTATATCCCGATTCAAGGAGAGGAGTCAAAAGACAGAAGCTATACAGGCCCTCATTGGAACAGAAAATTTATTGGTGCGATTCAAGCAATACTCAATGTAACCAAAGGGATTGTTGCTCCGCCAAGCAGACACGAGAGTGGCGATAGCTTTTTCAAAAAAGCATTTGGCAGTAACCTTGATGAATTTCATGAAATTCTATATATGCCTGAACCCTATATTATTTACCGCAAAATGTTTGAAAAAGAATTGAAATATACAGTAAAATGGCAAAGATCATTAAGAACGCTTAAAAAAACTAAACAGTTCGAAAAAATACAGCCGGTTATTAAAAAAAATAGTTTCTTTAACCTGAACGGACACTTTAAAGGCAAAAGAATTCAAAATTTCTTAAAGCATTATCTAATAAGTCGGGATGATGCAGCACTGATTAAAAAAGATGTACCTAAGTTCAAAGATATCGATACGATATTGAGGATTAACGGTCGCTTCATGAACTTGTCATAGTTGAAGGCGATCTGATGAATTACACATATAAAACCCAGGGGAATTAAGCCCCGCGTCATGCGAGGTTTTATATCCAATCAGGAATTCCGGGGACACGATACTTAATTCCAACCAGAAAATGCACCGGATAAACCGGTGATTTTCATGTTAGCCACAAAACGAATCACCACAACATGAGATAAATAATGAAAAAGCTTTATTCCAAACGCATTGTATTCGCATTGATATTCTCTTTTTTCAGTTCAGCGACATTAGCAGAGCCCATAGAAATAAAAAGCTATGGGAAATATCAGCGAATGATCCATATGAAGGAAACGGAAGGTGTAGTCAAATTGACTCAAGCATTGTCATCCGATCACCTATTTGCTGTCGGTGCGATTCAACATGGCTTGGGAGAAATTACTGTTATTGACGGTAAACCGTATCTTGATTATGGGGACGACGGTATAGGGAATTCAAAAAATGTCATTCCTCACGAAGAACAAGCAGTTTTGCTGGTTACGGCAAAAGTCAATAAGTGGCAAAGCGTCAAGATTCCAGACTTCTTACCTCAAGATAAACTGTTTGAAGTGATACTTTCAAAAGCCAAAGAACACGGTTTAGATGTAGAAAAGCCATTCCCATTCCTGCTGGAAGGTGGCTTTAAGGAACTCAAAGTGCATGTAATCAATGGTCGAAATCCTAAATTTGCGGGTCATGGCAGCAAGGAGCCGTTTTATCACAGCGCAGTTGCAACAAAAACTCACCAGCCGGCCTCTGTAGTTGGATTTTACTCAGCCAGTAACCAGGGGGTTTATACACATCCCGGGGAGTCCTGGCATTTACACGCAGTCATTAAAGAAAATAATGCCAGCGTTCACATTGATGGGATTCATACTGGTGGGAATACGACACTTAAATTACCTGCCGTAGAAAACCATGACAAACGAATCGGTCTCTCTATGAGCGATGCCGATAATGAGGGGGTCAAGTCTTTGATTGACTTACCTGTAGTGAATTGTTCGATTTACAAATCATGTCCAGACCACTTAGGATAGAATTCCCAGATGTATGGTATCATGTTGAGACCTTTGCAAAACGCCCCCTTTCGAAGTCTGCTCTTATCTGCCCAATCTCTGTGTTGCATTCGAATTTTAATCCTCGAAATATCCGATATATTCCTGTGGTTAAAATTCTCATG
>JACNIG010000060.1 GCA_014383215.1 Candidatus Desulfatibia vada
TTGGCTGCCCATAACTTTAAGTACATCTGCGGAAATCTCTGTTAATCCAAGGTCGACTTTGGAATCGGCTCCGTATGCATTTACTATGATATCGGCCGTATGGACGATCATTGATAAATGTAGATTGTCGGAGCTTGATCCCACAGCATGGTGATAGCGAATGGCATCAACCAGCCCTTTGGGCAACTGCCATTTCTGGGCCAAATACCCGCCGATCCAGGCATGGTCCACCGCGATTTCGCTTTTTTCAGCCTCATAAAACGATTGGTTGCTCTCCTTAACCGCCCGCAACACCTTCTGGAAAAGGTCTTGGAAATGTTGTAAAAGTACGATCTTTCCCATGTCATGCAAAAGCCCGCCTACAAAACAGTCGTCTGCTGGGTGGCTTCGAGTTTTTTCGGCAAGATACTTGCTGGTGACGGCGACGGCGACAGAATGCTTCCAGAACTGTTTAATGTCAAAACCATCAAAAAACTCCTTGGAGCAAAAGGCATCAATAATCGCAATCGAGACCACCGCGTTGCGGATCGTATTGAAACCCAAAATAACAACAGCATGGGAAATATTGCTTATCTTGCCTCCCAGGCCGAAAAAGGCCGAATTGACCAGCTTCAATATCTTTGAGACCATGGCAAGGTCCTTTTCTATAAAGTCGCTCACCTTGTTGACAGTAGTATCGTAATCGAGCAGCATCTTGTTCACTTCCATGGCAATCGCCGGCAGCGTGGGCAGATTGTCGATGCGATCCAGTTTTTTTATAATTGCGTTTGCTTCCATTGCTCCTCTTTACTATTTCCTACCGAAGTTTGAGGTCCGGTAATCCTGTTGAAACTCTGCACAAAACATTCGAACTAACGCTGGTCTTTCAGCACATAAACCACTTCAGCAATGTAATCGTTTTTATGAATGATTTTTTATTTATCAACATATTCCTCCGTCAGTACGGTATTGTACGGCAGCAGGAATCTGCCTTTGAGAGTATAGAGTGGTCTATTCAAAATCATGCCGGCCTTTAGCATATCCATGGTTACCTCTTTCTCTGTATGGGACGGTATCTTTTTCTGCTTAATGTACTCTAAAAACACTTTAACAATATCCGGATCATACCGGGTAAAGCCGAATTGCTTGAGGTGATGAATCGCTGCCTGCTGCAACAGCTCGTCTTCGGATAACTGGTCCTGGGTTATCTTGAGCCCCTTTTTGTATTCATCGACATAATGCTTGGCATTTATCTTAAGGTTGGCAATGTTGTCATAGGCATCCGCCACCGCGATTATTCTCGATCCTAAGGGGATCATTTCCTCGCTCAATTGATCCGGATAACCATTTCCGTCATAGCGTTCGTGATGGGATCGTATCAAAAGTCCTACATGGTCTAAATTCTTGATAAACCGAACTATATTTTGGCCCTCTTCAGGATGTTTTTGAAACAAAGCCTGCTCCTTGGGCGTCCGATGGTTTGTTTTATCCTCAACAATTTGGGGGGGGAACCCAAGTTTTCCAATGTCATGCAACAGGGCGGCGATTTCGATATGGGCAACCTCTTTTTCAGACAAATCAGACAGTTGAGCCATATCGCGCGCCAAATAACTTACGCGCCTGCCGTGACCTGCCAAGGAAGGGGTCTGTACTTCAATCAGCGAGACAAAAGCCCGGACGGTGTTATAAAGGTTCGATTCAAGCTCTTTGTTCATTTGGGTCAACTGCTTATTTTTTTCAACGATTTCCCGGGAGCGCTCCTGCACTTTTGTTTCCAGGTGCTTGTTAAGCTGGTTAAGCTCCTTGTTCTGTTTGTGCGTCAAGGCCAACAAACGCCTGTTTTCCAAGACCAGTTCATACTGATGCAGAGACTGACGCACCTGCAGCATGAGATCGTCGTCATTCCAGGGTTTGGTAAGGTACCGATGAATTCCTCCTTTGTTAATCGCATCGATCACGGCATCCATGTCGGAATAACCTGTCAGAAGAAAGCGGATTGTATCCGGAAATAGTTTTTGGGCTTCTGCTAAAAATTGACTGCCGCTCATTCCGGGCATGCGCTGGTCGGAAATTATCAGGCTGACAGGCCTTTCCGCCTTTTTAAGTAAATCAAGCCCTTCCGGAGCATTCGAAGCTGTGAGTATCTGATAATTGTCTTTGCGGAAGAGGCGGGAAAAAGCTTTTAAAATGGAAGTTTCATCGTCCACTATCATAATCGAATGCTTATATTTAAGCTGCATTTGAAATCCTTATTTTTTATGTCTTTGTTTTTTAGCCTGTATATGCAGAAACAGACTTAATATTTTTGGATCAAATACTTTTCCTGCCAGCGTCTTCATCTCTACAAGGGCCGCTTCCACGGACCAGGCGGGTTTATACGGCCGCTCATGGGTTAACGCATCGAAAACGTCAGCCACGGTCACGACTCGGGCAGCCAAAGGAATCAATTCTCCCTTTAATCCGTCGGGATAGCCGTTTCCATCCCAACGTTCGTGATGACTGCGGGCAATTTCACGGGCAGTTTGATAAAAGAGCTTATTGCCTAATATTTTTTCTCCGGCAAGGCAGTGAGTTTGCATGACTTTCCATTCTTGAGCGCTCAGTGAACCCGGTTTTTGCAAAATACTATCAGGGATATGAATTTTGCCGACATCGTGCATAATGCTGAAAAAACTGATCTGCTCGGATTCTTCGGATGAAATTCCTAAGCCTGTACATATTTCGTAAGTAAGCCTTCTAATTCTATGAATATGTTCTCCGGTATCGTCATCCTTGGCCTCTGCGGCCATGGCCAGCATGACGACGCCTTCCCGGATAGCCTCTTCAAGCTGAAATGTTCGTTTGCGAACCGAATCTTCAAGATTTTCATTAATAAAACTCAGTCGTTGATTCTGTGCTTTAGTCAATTGTTGCAGCCGCTTGTTTTCTGCAGACAGGTTGTACTGTTGAAAAGCCCTGGCAATGGTTCCTTTTAGTTCCTCGGCCGACCACGGCTTGGTCAGATATCCGAAAATTTGCAGCCGGTTGACGGCGGCCATCGCATTGTCCAAGCTACCGTGGGCCGTCAGCAACATACGCACGACATCCGGTTTATGTTGTTTGACCAACTCCAAGAACGTGATCCCATCCATTTCAGGCATCATCAGGTCGGACACAACTACACCGATATCGTTCTCTTTTAACAACTGGAGACCGGTACCGCCGGAATTGGCCGAATAAATGCTGTAGCCGTCACGCTTGAGCTGCCTGTTCAAACTGCTGGTAACATCGGGCTCATCGTCTACTATAAGTAAAGCTCTATTCATCATGGCAGTCATTTGCTTGCCCCGTGAAATTCCTGCTTCGCAGGGACTATTTCACCGGGGTCGTTCGTCTTTGGTCCTTTGTCATTTGCCATTGGTTATTTGTTATTAGAAACAAGCAACCGGCAACTATTTATCAATACCCCTCAAGGCCGCCAGGCCGCTCTTCAAACGAGCCGACTTCGCCATAGTAGCTTTAGGCTACGACGGCTGAAAGTGCTCCTCTATCGCAGCACTCCAATGACTATTCCACTGGTATTTTAATTGTAAACGTCGTTCCTGTGCCCACATTACTTTCAACAACAATAGTTCCGTGATGTTTTTTGATAATGTTATACGCAACATTCAACCCCAGTCCTGTTCCCTTGCCAACGTCTTTAGTTGTAAAAAAGGGATCGAATATCCTGGAAAGGTTTTCTTTAGGGATTCCGGAACCCGTATCGCTGATCTTGATTTCCACATATCCGTTATCGGCCCGGGTTATAATTTTGATCTCCCCGCGCTCTTCTATGGACTGGGCTGCATTGACCAGAAGATTCATAAATACCTGGTTGAGCAGTTGGGGATAACATTGGACCTGGGGCAGATCGCCGTAGTCTTTAGCAATATCAGCCTTATATTTCAGTTCGTTCCGGACCACATTCACGGTTGAATCCATGTTTTTATTGATGTCTGCAAATTTCGGTTTGTCTTCTCCGGGATGGGCAAAGTCTTTCAGATCCTGAACGATTTTTTTGATCCTTTCGGTCCCGTCCCTGCTTTCTTCGATCAATTCGGAGATATCATTGAGCAAAAAGTCGATGTCAATCTCTTCTTCCAGAGCCGTGATACGCTTCACCTGTCCTGAGACATCAGGCAGACCGCCGTCTGCATCAGAATCTTGTTTCAGCCCCCCGACCAGTTTTCGGTATTCTTTCGACAAGCCGCTGATGTCTTCGATATAATCGGACAGGGTCTTTAAGTTGCTGCTCACAAATCCGATGGGGTTGTTGATCTCATGGGCCACGCCGGCGGCAAGCTGGCCGATGGAGGCCATTTTCTCGGAATGTATAACCTCCAATTCCAGTTTTTTTGTATATTCGGCTATTTTCTTCTGATGTGCTCTTATCTCTATGATCATCTGATTAAAAGTAGAGCCAAATTGTCCTATTTCATCAGTGGTGTTTATTTCAGCAAGTTGGGCTGAGACTGTGCCTTTCTGCCGGATATCCCGGATGACCATCATTAATTTTTCTATCGGTTTCGTCACCCAGAAGCTAAGTGCGGTAATCAATGAAATTATACCAAAACATAAAAAGGCAAATGCGACGCCAAGAGAATATATAAACATTCTCTTTCGTTTTAGCGAAATAAGTTCAACGGGAAATCCTACCTTCGCCAGTGCAATATATTCACCCTGCGTTCCCAAAATTGGAATAGTGAAATCATAAAACTCTCCCACCCTATTGGAATATATTCGCAAAACATCATTTCGGCGCTTTATGGCCTGAAGAATCACTGAATCGATGATGACTTGCCCCTGTTGTTTTGGGTCGTTGTGAAACAGTATCTTGCCGTTAAGATCGACAATCATTGCATAGGAAACATCCTCATGTTTATTTGCCAACTCTTGGCATTGTTCCTCAAATCCAATGATATTTTCTATGGGTATCTTTAATTTTAACAGCCGGTCTAACTGGGAAGTCAATGTTTGACCCATCATTAAAGCTCTTGATTGAAGCGCACTGGAATATTCCTTGGTAAAAACCAGACTATTAACCATGGTATTTGCTGCTATGGCAATAAACATGATCCCGGAAGCGATCAAAACGATTTTGCTGCGTATGTTAAGTTTCAATTATTTTTCCCACTCAAATGTATTAATAATCTCTGCCGTCAAAAGAATTCCGGATTTTATTTTGATGCCTAACCTGTTGGCCCTTACGAGGCTGATCACCGGCTCTCCTTTTACCGTCGGCTTCATGGGGTAATCAGCAGGGCTTTTGCCGTCGACCAGAATGCCCCTTGCTATTTTTCCGGCGGCAAGTCCCTGCTCATAACCTGAAACGGTGACGGTGCAAAGCGTTCCATAAGAGATGCGATCTTTCCAGAAGCTAAAATCAGGCAGTCTGCTGTTATCCGCTGTCCATCTTAAAACTTCCGTGTAAGGAACATTCTTCCCGGTTTCATCAGTGAAAGTGAAGATGCCCAAAAGGGCGACTGCATCTGCTTGGGTTTGAAGCGCGTTCATCCTGTGCTTGAATTGTTCAAACGTCTTGATGGTTTCCCAACTGATAAATTCAATTCCGGACAGCTTATCAAGATTGGCTTTCATCCTTTCCATCACACCGAGCCAGGTAGGATCCTCGTCGAATATAACGGCGATTTTATGAACTTTCGGTACAATCTCTCTTAATAACTGAACAGATTCTACAAAATGCTCTTGCTCTAAAACGCCCGTGTTATTTCTGCTGCCGACAAACCCGTATTTTTGGGGGTCGGCATTAACGCCGCTAAACACAAAAGGGATGTCTGAATTTACAAAATACTTTGCCACATATTCTTGAGCATTGTCGTCGTTGGTATAGACCAGATCGGGCTTCCAACTTTCGATGAGTTCTCTGGCCTCCTTGCCCACTTTCTGTTTCCACTCCTCGCTGCTTTTTCGCTTGGTATCCATTTGAAAGACTTTATACTCGATGTCCAAACCATTTAACGCATCCTTAAACCCGCTCAGCTGATCATCCGTCCATTTCCATGGCGAATGGTAGCTCATAATGTGCAGGACCTTCCAGGTTGCTTTGGGTGTGGAAAGGCTTTCAGCATGGGCCGTTCCTTTTAAAACCTGCCCATATCCTTCCCAGCAAAGGGAAAATGCAAAAAACCCTAGCAGAGACACGGATATTATTATCGGTTTGAAAAAACTTACGTTTCTTTGAAGAAATTTTTTTCTCATGACACGCTCTCCTTTTATCTGTACGCCGGCATTGGCGCATGCCTTAAAGGGTTTATTAATAAACCTGTGAATTCTTTGTCTATAAAATCCATATCTACGATTTTTCAAATGAATGATTGATAACCCATAACTATTGTACCGGTATCTTGATTGTAAATGTCGTTCCTTTGCCCACTTCACTTTCCACATCAATCAGGCCGTTGTGTTTTTTGATAATATTATAGGCAACATTCATGCCTAAACCCGTTCCCTTGCCGACTTCTTTAGTGGTAAAAAACGGGTCGAATATTTTGGCCAGATTTTCTTTAGGAATTCCTGAGCCCGTATCGCTGATCTTGATCTCCACGTACCCGTTATCCGCCCGGGTCTTAATCCCGATCTTTCCGCGCTCTTTAATGGACTGCGCGGCATTAACCAAAATATTCACAAATACCTGGTTGAGCAACTGGGGGTAGCATTGTATTGCGGGCAAATCGCCGTAGTCTTTGGTAACCTCGGCCTTATATTTAATTTCATTCCAGACCACATTCACGGTTGAATCCAGGTTTTTGTTGATATCCGCAAATTTCGGCTTGTCTTCTCCGGGATGGGCAAAGTCTTTAAGGTCCTGAACTATTTTTTTGATTCTTTCGGTCCCGCCCCTGCTTTCTTCGATAAGTTCGGAGATATCATTGAGCAAAAAGTCGATGTCAACTTCTTCTTCCAGATCCGTGATACGCTTCACCTGTTCTGAGACATCCGGCAGGTCGCCGTCTGGAGCCGAATTCTGTTTCAGCTCCGCGAGCAACTTGCGGTATTCTTTCGATAAACCGCTGATGTCTTTTATATAATCGGCCAGGGTCC
This sequence comes from Candidatus Desulfatibia vada, assembly GCA_014383215.1. Classification (GTDB taxonomy): domain Bacteria; phylum Desulfobacterota; class Desulfobacteria; order Desulfobacterales; family UBA11574; genus Desulfatibia_A; species Desulfatibia_A vada. The sequence continues at coordinate 7,060 of JACNIG010000060.1, forward strand.
TTAAATTGCTGCTCACAAACCCGGTGGGGTTATTGATCTCATGGGCCACCCCGGCGGCAAGCTGGCCGATGGAGGCCATTTTTTCAGACTGCAGCAGTTGGCTTTTGATCTGCTTTTCTCTTTCTTCAACCTGTTTGATCTCTGAAATGTCCCGGAGAAAAGTCAAAGCAGCCGGTTTTCCTTCCCAGGGGATAAAGGTGGTCTTGAGCTGAACCCAGACCTCCTGGCCGGTTTTATTCTGGATTCTGAAAGTATATGTGTCGGTAAGTTTTTCTTCTTTTGATTTTCTTTGATAACGGTCAAGCACCATATCCCTGTCTTCAGGATGAATCAAATTAACCAATGATATTTGGGTCAGTTCTTCGGCAGAATAGCCGCTTATTTCTTCGGCTTTAGGATTTGCGAATTTTATGCTTTCGTCCTGGAGAATAACAATGGCATCACTGGCATTGGCCACCAGGAGTCGATGCTTTTCTTCCGATTGCAGCAGGGCCTCTTCTGCCTGCTTCTGTTTGGTTACATCCCGCGCCGATTCAATGACATGCATTACCTTGTTCTGATCATCCCTCAAAGGAGAAAGACTGATATCCACCCAGAGACTTGCCCCATTGACTCCTAAATGTTCGTGAAGACACTGCCGCGGCTCACCGGTCTCGAACACCTCCATCAACTTGCAGTCCTCACCGTGCAGGTGGCACGGTTCGTTGTAACCGTGTGAAATCTCATGGCATCGGTGTCCAATTACCTTTTCGCGAGAGCAACCGACGTTCGTCAAAAAAGTGTTGTTGACGTCCGTGATTTGATAGTCTTTATCGATGACCACTATGCTTTCGTGCATATGCTTGAGGATTGAACGATAATAGCGCTCGTTCTGCTGCAAATTCTCTTCGGCTTGTTTTTGCTTGG
>JACNIG010000291.1 GCA_014383215.1 Candidatus Desulfatibia vada
CACCACCCAAATCCCTGTCGATGAACAGTTGAGTGGTGCTGATGTTATTAAAAGAGTTTCAACTCTTGAAAATAAGTTTGAACAATTAGAGGGATTATTTGGCGTAAGCACTGTTTACATTAACACTCTTGGAGATGAAAATTGGGAATTAGAACAGCCATTAAATATCGCTGTTGAGCAAAGAAGCTCAGAAGATTTTACTGCATGCTTATACGATGTTGATTTATATGGATATGGCGAGTCGATACCGGAAGCACTCGAAGATTTGAAATTAGTAATCGTTAACCAATTTGAATATCTTTTACAACAGAAAGATAAGGTTGAACTCGGGAATCCGCTTAAAAAACAATTTGAATTTTTAAATAATATTTTGGTGTCTTTAAATGCTTGATTTAAAAGGTATCAAAAAAGTGATTGCCAAATTGAGAAAGACCGAGGAACCAGGTGCATTAACGTATGAAGATGCTGGTAGGAAAGAAATAAGATGTTCATATGAACTTAATGGGAAGATGGCGTTTACTTTTGGCTTAACGAGAAGCTCGAAAGCTAAATCTAAAAGATACCATTATATCCCTCGACAAATGGGTATTACAAATAAAAATTATCGGAAATTACATGACTGCCCTTGGAAGAAAATACATTATAATAAAGAATTAATAAAGTTAGAAATTGTTTAGCTGATCTTTGACAGTTTGTTGTTTGCTTTTGTGTTAAATCAATATGTTATGGAGGACAAATTTTTCTTGGCACTACCGATTCGTTGTCCGGCTATGGTCAAACTTCCTTGATAGTCGGCGGCAAAGCGACCCCTACTGACTGGAAAACTTTACCACAAACGCCCTTGCATTCGCTTCTAATCGCAAGGCGCTTGTCGTTTTCTTCAATTGTTACTTGCTGAAGCGCTTTAAGGTCCTGTTTGATGTCGGACCACTCAAATACATGGCCAGCAGCATTCAGACGACGTTCAAGCTCTTTTCGCAAGACCAGAGCCAAGAAACTACAGAATACGTGACCTCTAATGTTCTCATCTTTCTGGTGGTAGACGGGCCTTGTGTGAAGCATTGTTTTGACATCGCGAAAGACGCGTTCTACCTGCCACAGCTCTTTATACTTCAGCGCAATTTTTTCTGTTGGCAGGTCCGTGTTCGTCGTTAGTACCCATTTACCATCAAAACGCGACTCGTATTTGACTTTGTCCATGTCTATGCGTGCGCTGTCTTTGTCGAGCTTCAGGTACTTACGATAACCTTTGTTTCCGACAAGGCTTTTTGGGCCTTTTTTCAACTGCTCTTTTAAAGAAGCGATGATAGCTTCTCGGTCAGCGGCATCTTTTCGGGCCTGACGGGTATTCATGCAAACGATGTAGCGCTTGCCGTTGTGTACGACCTCCTTTACCTTTAATGGTGCCGGGTCTTTTGAAGTTAACCCTTCCAGGTAAACTTCACTATATCTGCCGCCGCGAGACAGTACATCGAATTTGATTTCGTTGACGCGACGCATTCGGGTTCCCAAAATATAGGGGATATGACGACTCTCAAGTTCTTCGATAGTATCAGCGCTGATCATACCCCTGTCGGCTACAATGCAAAAATTGTTAATGCCAAATCGCTTTCGGACTCTATCTGTTATTGGGATCAGTGTTTTGACATCAGTCGTATTGCCAGGCCACATCTCGCAGCAGACGGGCTTGCCCTTATCGTCGATAATGGCCCCGACAACCATCTGATTCAAATCGGGTCGGTGGTCTTTGCTGAACCCCCGTTTGCCGATGGTTCCGCCCTGGCCCTCGAAGTAGATGGAGGTGGTATCAAAAAAGACCAGATCCAGTCCGGAAAACAGATCCCTCTTATCGAAGAAAATCGACTCTTCGATAAGATCCTTGTTGCACCTGGGAGTAAAAGGCGTGGCAGCTTTTTGGTCTTCGACCTCTTCTCCCAAAAAAGTCATTGCCCGGTAAAGATGATGCAGATCCAATTGCTCCGTGCCGTTGATGCTGTAGTCTCTGCGCCACCTTTCGCAAAAGCGGTCAGAGCCTGATACAATCAGCCTGTGTAGAACAGTGAGGAAAATGGCTCTCTCAACATTAAATTCAAATCGGCGATCAATCAAAAGACGCTGTATTGCTTTTTTGATTCCGGTCTCTTTCCACAGGCGTTCAAAGATGATTGACGGCCCGATTTTTACAGCATCAGCCGAGACATCGCTTTTTCCGGATAGTATTAGCAACGTTTTTTCGGAAAACCGCGAGAGTGATCGAATCAGCGTCTCAACCCGGCCTTTAGGCTGAAGTTGATCCATGCGACCGATAGTAGCGATAACACGTTGTTTTACTTTGCCTTTTTCTTTACGGTTTTCAACGATTTGCAGGTATTGGTACTTTCCGGATTTTTTTATACGAGCAAACATGGGGCCTCCTTAGTTAGACACCCCATATTTATGGCATCGCTTGTGTGCTGTCAATTGTTTATGCGAAATTCTGTGGCACTACCTTTTGGAGCAAAAAAATTACCTGGATCTTATAATTTCAGCATGTTAGCAAATATATTGGCCTTGAATTTCATGCAAACTGTTTAAGAAGAGTTTAGATATATTATTAGGCTTGACAAATCAATTTATAGTACTCCGACCTTTAGATAAAAATTCAACATACCTGCCTTCAATCAAAACGCTAGTTTGCTTCAACATCAGAATTGATTGGGGTTCCGTATCTTAAAGCGAAAAATCCTGCACTATCTGCTTGTTGGTCAGGCGTACTAAAATCATTTAATGCCCAAGATACGGAACGAATATCTGAACGGTGTCCGTCCTTATAGATGAGTCTGAACCGAAACTATTTGTCCCAATACTATTATTCCACTATTCCATCATTCCAAATCCTCGGAAAACGAATAATCGGTTAATAAGTATTATGTTTCAGGAAGTTGTAGAAATCCCGAAACGTTAAATTAAAAGGTGCTTAATATCCGTGGGAGGTACTCCTAAAACCTGGAATATTTCGTTACCGTCAGGGGTGATGGCTTCCACATCGACCGGGGCAAGATCCGGAGCTTTGCTGTAGCCGGCACAGATTGATGCGGCCAGGATTATGTTCTCTTTTTTGCCGCCGTGAGGCATCAGTACTGTGGGGCCCGGATATCCCTTTACTGTGATAACAATATCTGTTTGGGAATTATGATATTTAATTATCTTTTCATTATCCTTGTGGTTACGGCCGACGATTATTTTGGTATTTTCGTCCAGCCGAATATGGCGCCCATGCTTCAAGAGGTGCAGTTCTGCTTCGGTATAGCTGTCCTGATGCTCAAAAAGGTCTTTCAGCCGGCTCGAATAGCTCTTGTCGGTGAGGAGGCAACCGCCTGCGGGTGACGCATAGTCGTTGATTCCAAATTCTTTGATCAGTTTGATCTGAGGCTTGCGCGATCTTCCTGAAATATCAAGCAGCAGTTCCCTGTTTACCAGGCCTTCTTTTTCAGGTATGGTTTCCGGCAACCTTTTGGCGCTGAGAGGGCGCAAGATGTAGCCGTCATACCCGGACTGCTTTTCAACGTAGCGGAGAGATTGCATGTTCTGGGACAGGGGGCGCTGGCCTAAAACCTCCCCGCTGAAAAGAAAATCGAATCTTTTTTCTTGCATAATAGAACCTGCAAGCCTGAACATTAAGGCATGACAGTCCATGCAGGGATTCATTTGCTTGCCGTATCCGCAACGAGGATTTTCCAGCATTTCCAGGTAAACCCGGGTAATCTTCTTGACGGTTAGCGGTATCCCCGTGATATGAGATGCTTGCCGTGCCTTAGCCGATGAAAAAAAAGGCGTCTCAAAAGTTACCCATTCAACTTCTATGCCCTGTTTGCGTAAAACCAGGGCGGATAACATGCTGTCGAGGCCGCCGGAGCAAAGACCCAAAGCTCGTACTTTTCCAGAGGACAAATTCATGATATATGCAAAATTCCTAACTGACTATTTTTTAGACAGGATTGACATGATTAACGGGATTAATTTTAGTTCCGCCTAAAGGCGAAATTTCTTATCCCATTTTCATCAGGAAAATGGGATTAAAAAAATCCTGAAAATCCTGTGTATCCTGTCAAAATTATTTTCCTTAGCACTAATTTAATTGATTCTAAATCATGTCAAAGCAAAAAGACCGAATCACTAAGATCCGTAAAATACTAAAAAGGACCTACCCGGATGTCAAGACCCAGTTGTATTATAAAAATCCTTTTGAGCTTCTGGTGGCCACCATATTGTCGGCCCAGTGTACCGACAAGCAGGTGAATACGGTAACTAAAGTTTTGTTTGAAAAGCTGAAAACCCCGAAGGATTTTGCCAAAGTGTCGATTGAGACGCTTGAGGAACTCGTCCGGCCGACCGGTTTTTTCCGCAACAAGGCCAAGAGTATCAAAAATTGTGCATCAATGCTTGTAAAAAATTACGACAGCGAGGTTCCATCGAGGCTGGATGCGCTGGTCAAATTGCCCGGTGTGGGCCGCAAAACCGCCAATGTCGTATTGGGCGCGGCGTTCGGCATTCAGGGTGTGGTAGTGGATACCCATGTGGGCAGGATCTCGAAAAGGCTGGGTCTTACGGAAAATAAAGACCCGGTTAAGATAGAGTTCGATTTGATGGAGATCATTCCCAAAAAAGAATGGAGCGATTTCAGCCTGCGGCTTATTTTTTTCGGCAGGGCTGTATGCAAGGCCAGAAAGCCGGCCTGCCCGACTTGCCCGCTCTACAACCTGTGTGATTATCCTGATAAAGATACTACGTAAACGTTCAAGGGTTCATAGGTTCAGCCGACTACGCTGAAGCTTCGTCGTACCAGGAGGTTCGGGGTTAGTAAAGGTTAACAAAGAAAAAGCAACCCTGAACCTTTGAACGTTTACGATAATACTACACCATTTCTATAGCACATGCCATGGAGACGCCGCCGCCGCCGCAGAGGGTGGCGAGCCCAAGGTTCTTTCCTCTCTTTTGCATGGCATGTATCAGGGTTACGATGAGTCGAGCACCGGTGGCACCCACCGGATGCCCCAGCCCGATCCCCGACCCGTTTACATTCGTTATCTCCCGATTGAGGCCGAGTTCCCGCTCACAACCGATGTACTGGGCGGCAAAAGCTTCGTTAATTTCAATCAATTCAAAATCATCCATTTGAAGACCGCCGCTTTTGAGCAGGTTCTTTACGGCAGGCACCGGAGATAGGCCCATGACGGACGGATGGCAACCGCCCCGGCCGATGGCTTTTATTTTGGCAATCGGTTTAATATTGAGTTCACGGGCTTTATCCGCAGACATAATGATCATTCCGGCGCTGCCGTCGTTGATGCCGCTGGAATTGCCGGCGGTAACCTTGCCGATCTCGGGCACAAACGCCGCCGGCAGTTTTTGCAGATCCTCTAAGGTCAGGCCGGGTTTAAAGTGTTCGTCCTTATCAAAGATCAGAGGGGATTGTTTTCTTCTGGGCACCTCCACCGATACGATTTCATTTTTGAAAGAGCCGTCATTGGTTGCCCGTTCAGCCTGGTTGTGGCTTCTCAAGGCCACCGCATCCATTTCTTCTCTGCTAATGTTTAAATGCTGGGCCACAAATTCGGCCGTGTGTCCCATGATATAGGGTTTGCCCTTGAAAAGACTCAGCGGAGGCTCGTTGGCGTTGACCGGCCCGTCTTCAGGGTGCGGGATGATGTGCGAACCGCAGTGCAGGGCACGAATCACGGCATCCACGAAGACCTTGTCCTGCAGGCGACACCCCCACCGGGCATCCGGCACGATGTAAGGGACGCCCGACATGTGCTCCACGCCGCCGGCCAGGATGACGTCGGCCATGCCGGCCTGGATCATGGCCATGCCGGAGAGCACCGCTTCCATCCCCGATATGCAAACCCGGTTGACGGTAACGGCCGGGACTGAATCCGGTATGCCGGCCAACAGGGCACCCACGCGGGCCACATTGAGGGTGTCGGCCGGTTCCAGACAGCATCCGTAGCGCACATCATCAATCAGCCCCGGGTCGATGCCGGCTCTTTCAATGGCCGCTTTCATGGTTACAGCAGCGATTGCAGCAGCGTTGCTATCGCGCAAAGTTCCGCCAAAAGCGCCAATGGCGGTTCGGCAGGCCGAAACAATAACTACGTCTTTCATTTTTTCTCTCCTAATTTGTTAATATTCTAATCCCAATCCGGACAAACCGGAACCAAACAGGATGTTCAATAATGCTTGGTGAATTAGCGAAATGGATGATCAGATTTTAAATCGTGTGCTGTTTGAGTATATTAAGGATCGTTAGAAAGAACAGACGTATTGCCATAAGCTGCCATCGCAAGCGATCACCGGTTGTTCAGCAAAAAATTAATATTACTGCAAAAGCTTCTGTTCTTTCTTTACGAACCTTTATATACGAGTTCACACGGTTTAAAATCTGATTATCCATTGAGCGGTCTTACAGCGAAAACTCACCGACCTCCCAATTAACTAAAATACGCCTTTATCGGCAAACTCCTTGATCTGGTTTTCGGTATAGCCGAGTTCACGGAGGATTGGTATCGTGCTTTCTCCAAAATTGACCGGCGGAGTGCGGATCGAGCCGGGAGTTGCGCTCAGCTTTACGGGCACTCCCAAGGTTGTGGTTGTTTCCCCTTTTTGGTCACGGATGTCAACCACCATGTTTCGTTGCCGAAAAAGGGGCTCTTGCAGCACTTCTTGCAGGTTTCGGACCGGCCCCCAGCAGATATCCATATCGGCCAGTTCGGATTCCCATTCAGTCAGGGTCTTTTGTTTGAAAGTTGTACGCAAGCAATCAACGATTTCAAGCCGGCGCTTTTCATCGTACTGCAATGATGCGTATGCCGGCACCCCCAGATGGTCGCACAGACGCTTCCAGAAGCGGTTTTCTACAGCACCGATGGAGAGGTAGCGTCCGTCAGCTGTCTCGTAAGTGTTGTAACAGGCATAGCGATGGGAAAGCAGTGTTTCACCGCGCTTGGGGTCCTCACCGGTACGCTGCTGTAAAAAAAGGGTCAGCGGCAGCAGGCTGACCATGGAATCGGTCATGGAAATATCGATGTATTGTCCTTTCCCGATCCTTTCCCGGGCCACCAGCGCCAGCAGAATTCCGATGGCGGCATTCATACCGCCGCCGGCGATATCGGCGATTTGGACCCCTGGAATCGAAGGCGGACGGTCGGGTGCGCCTATCAGACCTAACACACCGGAATGAGCTAAAAAATTCACATCATGTCCGGCCCGATCGCGGCAAGGTCCGGTCTGGCCGTAACCCGTAATGGAGCAGTAAATGATTTTTGCGTTTATCTTGCAAACCGTATCGTAATCAATACCGAGCCTGTGGACCACCCCGGGGCGAAATCCCTCCAAAAGGACATCGGCCCTTTCAACCAAGCGGAAAAAGATCTCTTTGCCTTCTAAAGTCTTCAGATTCAACGACATATGTTCTTTGTTGCGATTGACCGTGGTGATGAACAGGTCGTCTGCGATGAAACGTTTATCTTCAATTGCGATGACGCGTGCTCCGTGGTCGGCCAGCATCATGGAGCAACAGGGTCCCGGTAACAGACGAGACAGATCCAGGACAGTAATTCCGGCCAAAGCACCTTCTTTTGACATATATACCTCTTTAAATTTGTATTCTCTCAGCAAAAAAATATGATTATTTTAATTAAATTAACCGCAGACCCACGCAGACATTTATTTGTCCAGCCGACTTTGGCTGGACAAATATTGCAATCGCTTTGCGATAGAAAAAATATTAATGTAATCTGTCATTATAACTAAGCTTTAAGCTTAGTAGCACCATTTCTGTTCCGCTGTGTAAGCGGGATAGAAAAGTCCGTGTATGTCTGCGTACGTCTGCGGCAAAATAGATAAATAAAGGTCAGTCGCCTTTAAGGCCTGTGGCCGATACCAGTTCTCCTGTAAAGCTTCCAACAACAACTTTGCTTTTTA
>JACNIG010000462.1:0-4038 GCA_014383215.1 Candidatus Desulfatibia vada
TAATCATATAATAATGACTTAAGGGGTCTACTCTTAGTCTACTCTTAACTCATGATCAGAGCAAGGGGTTTGACCTCATAATTACTAACCTTAAAAGGAGGGATCATGACAATTGAAACAGTCCGTGCCGTTTTTGCCTGGTGTTCAGTAATAAACATAGGATTACTGATATGGTGGTATCTATTTTTCACTCTGGCTCACGATTGGACGTATCGGTATCATACGAAATGGTTCAAAAATTTATCTATTGATACATTCGATGCCATGCACTATGCAGGCATGGGGTTATTTAAAATAGGGATATTATTGTTCAGCCTGGTGCCGTATTTTGCCTTGCGAATTGTTGGTTAAATTTTGGGGTAAAAAGAGGTTTAGGGTTATAGAGTAAGGACAAGATCGGTTTACCGAGCAAGCAGATCGATACTGGCAGGTGTCTTGCTGTCACATTCTTCTTTTCATACACAGGGAGGATAAAAAAATGATTATCGCGAATATACTTGTGGGTCTTGCACTCTTAATTCTTGGCAAAAAACTCTTCTGGCTTTTTGTGGGCGCCATCGGTTTTATATGCGCCAGCGATATGGCCGCCCGGTATTTCAGCGGGTTGCCCGATTGGCAAATTCTCATTATCACCGTGGCGGCAGGGCTTATAGGTGTTCTACTGGCCATATTTTTTCAAAAGGTGGCCATTATTTTGGTGGGTTTTTATACCGGGGGATATCTGGTTGTTTCTCTGTTTAACACCCTCAATATGGCGCCACCGCCTGCTCTGCCCTGGGCTCCGTTTGTCATCGGGGGTCTTTTGGGCGCCGTTCTGCTATATCTCCTTTTCGACTGGACACTTATTGTCCTGTCGTCTCTTGCCGGCGCCGCCTTTATTTCCCAAACGATTCAGATCAACGCCGTCCCTTCCGCAATACTCCTCGCAGCACTGTTTCTGGCAGGGGTCATCATTCAAGGCAGCATGCTGAAAAAGGGGCGTCCCAAAGAAAGGGACAGATAGGTACCCTATTGAATACAGATCCAGATGATGCCTCCCATTACCAGCGCCACTCCGGCCAATATACGCAACCTGAACCGCTCCTGACGAAATAGGAGACTTATGACAAGGGTAAAGACCGGAAAAGTTGCAATGATCGGGGAGACCACGACCACCCTTCCCTGGTTAAGCGCTGAATACATGCCTAAAACCCCCACGGCTATCAATACTCCGGCAAGCCCACTCCACATGAGACCTCGCAGGGGAAGGATTAACGGCAGGCTGCCGATCCGGAGACGGTAGATAAGCACAGAGCCCATAAAGGAGACGGTGAAAGAGACAAAGCTTGCAAAATAGGGACTTGGGAGCATCTCTAACCCGAATTTTCCAAGATTGTGGTTGACCCCGCGGATAAGGGCAGCGCCGATGGGAAGAATAAGTGCCCACAAGGCCCAATCCCTTTGCCCCTGCTGCTTCCAGGAAAGCACCATTATCCCCACCACAGTGCCTATGGTACCCATAAGAAGCATGATGGTGATATGCTCTCCCAGAACCAACACTGCACCGGCGGTAGCAAAGAGAGGCGCTGTTGCCGAAATTGTTGCAGATACAGTGGGACCCATCCGTTTGGCGGCTTCGTATGCCAGATATATGGAAAAAACTGGATGGATCAGACCGTTGATAAAAAAGATCCACACTCCGGGATTCGTGAAGTATTCAGCTTTAAGTAAAAATGGAGACAGCAACCAGAAAATCACCACGGAGGTGCCGATAGAAATCATTGAACTGGTCTGAGGGTCCACATATGTAAAACTCCTCATGGTCACAACAACTTGCCCGCCAAAGCAAAAAGCCGCCAGTGCCGCGTAGAGGATTGGAACAAAAGCTTCATCCATAAAAAAAAGGCCTCGTCAAGTATCGATATAATATGGCATTATGTTAAAAGGGGTTATGCGTTTTTATGCCTTCTGTCTGAAAGGCAGGTTAGTTCCCCTGTCCAAGTGACACCATTGGAGCCTTGTATCATATCATGGTCCCGGGATCGAAGGAAAAAATAGTTATTGAGCAGCTACATTAGACGGGCCACTGAAATGAAAGTTTGAGACCTTTGCAAAACGCCCCCTTTTAGCCAAACTCGGCGTCAGGCTCAAATTTCAATCCTCGAAATATCTAATATATTCCTGTGGTTGAAATTTTCGTCTTCCTTGATCTTGACTAAAATTGAATATTTTTCAAAGGTCTCAGTTTTAAAGATTATGGATAGAGAACTGCAATCGGTTCAGGTGGTTGGATTGGGGCAGGCCTGTGTGGATTATGTGGGCCGCGTACCGGTCTATCCTATTGAGGACAGCAAGATGGAGCTGGAAGGGCTTTTTACCAGTTGCGGCGGTCCGGCAGCAACAGCGCTTGTAACCCTGGCCAGGCTGGGGGTTCCCACCTCTTTTTTGGGCAGTATTGGCGATGACCCGTTTGGTGTTCAGATTGCCGATAGCCTCGAAAAAGAGCGGGTGAACATATCTTTTCTGAAAATCACACCGGGCCACAGCTCTCAGTTTGCGTTTATCGCCGTCACCATGGGTGAAGGTAAACGAACCATCTTCTGGAATCGCAGCAGCGCACCCGAACTGACATCAAAGGAAGTTTCGTTGGATCGGTTTTCCGGTGCCCGCATTCTGCACCTGGATGGATTGATGATGGATGCAGGCAAAGAGGCGGCTGACCAGGCTAAAAAACGGGGCATGACCGTCGTCATGGACGCCGGAACCCTGAGAAAAGGCACCCTGGACCTGCTTTCACGGGTGGATATCCTGATTGCAGCAGAGCCACTCGCAGATGCTCTGGTTGACGCAAAGGCGCCACGTCAGAGGGCACTTGAGGAACTCAGAGAACTGGGGCCCCGGCAGGTGGTGATAACCCTGGGCGCTAAGGGCTCTATGGGGCTTGACCGGAGTGGAATTGTACGCCAGGACGTCTTTCCCGTGGTTTCAATGGACACCACCGGCGCTGGGGATGTTTATCATGGAGCGTATATCTATGGATTGCTTCAGGGATGGAACATGACGGAGTGCATGGTCTTTGCTTCTGCTGCATCGGCACTCAAGTGCATGAATGGCGGGGGGTGGCGCGGCATTCCAGATATTCAGGCGATTGACAGTCTGATTAAAGGAAAAGGCGTGGAAAACTAATGTATGAAAAAAGAATTCATACAGTTGATGAGGTATTCAAGTTATGCAGAGACAACATCTATTAGAGGGATTAAAGAAATACCCCGATAAGATATGGGATATTATTGTTATCGGAGGCGGAGCAACAGGACTGGGTGTTGCTGTCGATGCAGCTTCGAGGGGGTATTCGACCGTTTTGCTTGAACAGTCCGATTTTGCCAAAGGTACATCGAGCAGGAGTACCAAACTGGTGCATGGTGGCGTACGATATCTTGCTCAGGGAGATATTTCTCTTGTTCTGGAGGCATTGCATGAAAGAGGATTATTGCGGCAAAATGCTCCCCATTTGTTTAAGAACCAGGCTTTTATCATCCCGAGTTACGATTGGTGGGAAGGACCGTTTTATAATATTGGGATGAAAGTTTATGATATGATGGCTGGTAAACTGGGTCTTGGTCCATCGGAGAAAATATCCAAGGAAAAGACCTTAAAGGCAATACCCAACCTGAGTGAAAAGCAGTTAAATGGAGGGGTTATCTATTACGATGGCCAATTTGATGACACCCGTCTGGCAATTAACCTGGCGCAAACTGCCGTGGAAAACGGTGGTATTATTTTGAATTATATGAAAGTAAGCGATCTGATTAAAGATGAACAGAAGCTGATATGCGGCGTCAAAGCAAGAGATGAAGAAACAGGTGATAATCATACAATAAATTCCCGTGTCGTAATAAATGCCACAGGTGTGTTTGTTGATGATATTCTGCACATGAATGATCCGTCTGCCAAAAGGATAGTCCGACCCAGCCAGGGGGTCCATATTGTCCTTGATAAATCTTTTCTCCAAAGTGAATTTGCCATCATGATTCCCAAAACTGCCGACGGACGCGTTCT
>JACNIG010000462.1:4376-7949 GCA_014383215.1 Candidatus Desulfatibia vada
AAGTGGACGACGTACCGCAAGATGGCTGAGGATACTGTTAATAAAGCGTCTCTTGTAGGTGGATTACCTGAAAAAGATTGTGTAACCAAAAATATGCCGATCCATGGTTATGTAAAGAATATTCATTTTGATACTCCAGGATATTTCTATGGCGCTGACCGTGCGCATATTATGGATATCATATTCAAAGATAGTGCTCTTGGAGAAAGATTACATCCTGATTATGAATTTACGAAAGCCGATGTTCTCTGGGCAGTCAGAGACGAAATGGCACGCACAGTGGAAGATTTTTTAGCTCGCAGAGTCAGGGCGCTCTTCTTGGATGCACGCGCCAGCATGAAAATGGCCCCGGAAGTGGCCTTTTTAATGGCAAAAGAAATGGGATATGATCAAACATGGATAAAATCTCAAATTAATCAATATGTAGAATTAGCAAAGGGTTATATTTTGGAATAGAGCAATTGAAGGTATGGCTTCATTTACCGGAAAACTGAAATTGCTCAACGAACCGTGTCAATGTTTTTTGACAGGAGGCTAAACCTCATGAACAGCACCCGCCGATGTTTGTTTGCAACACTTATCGTATTAGCCATTTTCTTCATCTCCGGAACTGCGAAAGCTCAAACCTCCCTCGATTCCATGCTCGAGCCTTATCTGACTCGGTACGATCTGCCGGCCATCGCAGCGGCTGTAATCAAAGACGGAAAAGTTATTTCAGCCGCTGCCGTGGGCACGCGGAAGACGGGTGTAGACATTCCAGTGACGATAAATGACCGATTCCACCTCGGATCAGATACAAAGGCGATGACTGCCTTATTGGCAGCTATGCTGGTAGAAGAGGGAAAACTTCGATGGGACACGACTCCGGCCGAGATTTTTCCTAAGCTTGCCAAGAAGATGGACCCGGGGTTTCGGGGCATCACACTTGAGCAACTCCTGTCGCATACGAGTGGTATTCCAACGGACAATGAGGACATGGTCAAGATTTACCTTGAAGGAATGTCCCAGGATGGAAACCTCGATGATTTGAGATACTGGATCGTTCAGCAATGGAGCAAGCGACCTTTAGAATCCGAACCGGGCACGAAATTTGCCTATTCAAACATGGGATATACAATCATAGGCGCCATGATTGAACGCGTCGTGAAAAAGACCTGGGACGAGGCAATAACAGAACGGATCTTCATCCCTCTGAAATTACGGACCGCCGGACTTGGACCACAGTCTTCTCTCGGAAAGATAGATGCACCTCTCGGGCATTCCGTAGTTGATGGCAGGGCAAAGGCTGTCTTGGCCGGACCTAACGGTGACGTTCCTTCGATTATTGGCCCTGCCGGTATTGCGCATATGTCCATCCTCGATTTTGCGCTCTGGGCAGGGTGGAATGCCGGCGAGGGAAAGCATAACCCGACCCTTGTTAAGCCGGAGACAATGCGAAAACTCCACACCCCAGTCATTACGATGTCGAAAAAGAAAGATGCAAAGCCCGGCACACCACCAGGCGGAAAATATGCCTTGGGGTGGGGCGAGCTAACTGTTGACTGGGCACCTTATCCCCTGCTCTATCACGGTGGTTCTAATGGCATGAACCTGGCTCACATCTGGATCGATACTAAACGTGATTTCGCAATAGTAATTACTGCCAACATTAGCGGGAAAAAGGCGAAAACAGCATTCTTTGCACTTGCGAACGAACTGTATACGAAATTCACAAAGAAATCTGGATCAGATCCGGTATAATGGGAGGATCTTCTTTTGCTGCACATCTTTATCGATGCTGATGCGTGCCCGGTCAAACCGGAGGTGTACCGCGTTGCAGGCCGATATAGCCTTGATGTCACATTAGTTGCCAACTCCAGGATGAGAATTCCGGATGACCGATGGATCGCACTCCAAGTTGTAGAAGACGGATTCGACGCGGCCGATGATTGGATTGTCGAACATGTGCACCCTCACGACATAGTTGTCACAGCTGACATCCCGCTTGCAAACCGCTGTCTAAAGAAAAACGCATGTGTAATCGGTACAAGCGGAAAGCCGTTCACGGAAGACAACATCGGTCAGTCACTCGCCACACGAGAGCTTTTGTCAGAACTTCGTGACGCAGGCGAGATAGAGGGCGGCCCTCCACCGCTGAAAAAGCGTGACCGCTCACGTTTTCTTCAACAGCTCGACGAAATGATTCAATCAATCCGTCGTAAACATCAGATCAATTCCACCTGACAAGGCTAATTCAGCCCGTGGAGTTCATCTGACTGGAACTTGCCAGCCCTCAATACCAGGAGCTTATACCAACCGACAGGAAAAACTTATGAAAAGATGTAGATGGGTAACAGATGACCCAATATATATAAAATACCATGACATGGAATGGGGGGTGCCTCTTCATGATGACATAAAACTTTTTGAAATGCTTATTCTTGAAGGGGCTCAAGCCGGGTTGAGCTGGATCACTATCCTCAAAAGACGTGAAGCATACAGGGTTGCATACGACGGTTTTGACCCAATTAAAATTGCCAAATGGAACAGCAACAAAATTAATCTTTTATTAAAAGATCCTCGAATCATAAGAAACAAACTCAAGATAGAGGCGACAAAGACAAATGCCAGGGCTTATCTGAAAGTCCTTGATGAGTTCAAAAGTTTCGATGAATTCATATGGTCCTTTGTTGGCGGCAGGCCTATCCGGAATGCCTGGCAAGAATCGGGGCAAATCCCGACTGCCACTCCAGAGTCACATATTATGAGCAAAGAGTTAAAGCGCAGGGATTTTAAATTTGTTGGACCGACAATATGCTACGCATTTATGCAGGCGGTGGGAATGGTTAATGATCATGTTATAGATTGCTTCAGATATGAACATATAAAAGAAAACACATAAGAAGAACTGTTCAGGGATGAGAAGGACGGGCATTCTATCTACCCGCCTTCTTTTTCGAGCCTTTTCGCAATCGCGCTCCTCAACTCCTTTTTGTTTACTTTCCCCACGAGGGTTAAGGAGAAGAGATGCCGATGGGTTGATAATGCTTGAGAAACAGCGTCACAACAGCGCTGCCTGTCAATATCAAAAAACTACCGATGATAAAGACATAAGAAAGGCCAAAGACGTCAAGGACGATCCCCGAAAGAATTGGAGACACAATCATACCCAGGCTCCAGGCAGCGTCGGTTATAGTCATGAGAGATGCCATCCCCATCGTGCGCCCAAGCTGCCCGGTGATAACAAGTCCACCGGGCAATGCAAAACCATTGGCCATGCCCATAAGAATATTTAGCAGAAGGATCATCGTAAATCCCTCAACAAATGGCATCCCGAACACGGTCATTCCGGATGCAAAAGTTCCTAAAATAACAAAATATTTTGGATTAACCCGATCTGCAAGAGTACCACAGGCACGCTGGAGAAATGCGATAATAAAAACGTTAGCAGCTAAAATTATACCGACTTGGGAGCTTGTCAGGTTGAGCTGCAAAGCAAGGATCGGCAAAAATGTATAGACAGCCCCCTGTCCTGAGGCAGCGAAAAATCTCATCATGAAAATCCCGAGGACAACTCGATGAGTTAATATTTTT
>JACNIG010000393.1 GCA_014383215.1 Candidatus Desulfatibia vada
TATAGAGCAATGATCACTCAAGTAATTTAGAGGTGTAATATGAAAACTAGCTCACGACCCAGCGCTATTGCAAGGTGTCAAATTTGAAAGTTCAAAGGGATTATTTTAAAGCGATGGAGAAGGTAGCTCAACGCCACTGGTCACATGTTGATCGCCGCAAAGCCCCCGGCTTCTTTATCGCGCCGTATCAGTGAGAAAATGGGGCTTGACAATCATAAAAAGGAGTTCTATAAGATACAATAACCAATTAATATTAATAGATAAAATGGAATTTGTTACGTATAGCGGCTATTAGTGCTCGGCCCTAATCATTAGAGAAAAGCGTGGATTGTCGTATATAGTCCACGCTTTTTTTATTGTGTGCCAGGCATGGCGCGCAGCGCCTTGACTGGCACTATTCCTGCTGCTGTGGTGGCAATGGGATGACTTGGAGGTGGAAGTCCTCTACCGGCCCGGCAAGGGGAACGATTAGCCGAACGGCAACTGCGTCATCGCGAGGTGAGGTGGGAAGGAAGCTGAAGGCAAAGCACTGACTCGACGAACAGGAATCGCATATGAGGCGTTCGTACTGGGTGAGAAGGCAATTATCTTCAAAGCCCAATACTTGCACGGAGAGTGCGGGCGTAAATGCGGCGGGTATAAGTGTGAAGGTCGCGCGTCTTACCCTGGGAGGTCTGCCAGCCTGCCATGTGCTACTGGTCTCGCGAGAGGCTGGGAAGGGCTGGTAGAAGTCAGCCGAAGCCATAGTAGCTGATCTAACCAATCAGTGAAGGGCCGAACTTGTTGATGCCGAACGAGTTGCTTGTCTGATTGCTTTGAGCAGATGCCTCGGAAGAGGACCTAAAGCCGGAAGTAGCGGACGGAATCCGCGAGGTAAGGCTGGGTGCTTAGAGGGCAATAGGGAATGCAACGGTAAAGTTATGTCATCAGCAGGAACCGCCGTATACGGAACCGTACGTACGGTGGTGTGGGAGGGGGCGGGGGTGACCCCGCTCCCTACCCGATTATCCGTTTATCCAAGATATTGCGGTCGTAGGATCAGATATGAAACCTGTGCTATCTCGCATAAAACCATCTGAGAAATACAGATATCATATTGCGCAGGTGTCAGGTCAAGCAAATCCTAACTTTGACTGTTGTCAAATCTTCTTCGTCCACTGACATTAAAACTCCTCGGAATTATACACACTCAGACCTCATTATTCACCTTATATAAATGACCGTAGACCTTTATATACCTGCGGGATTGCAAAAGAATTGGGCATCCGGTCGGTCTGGGTTAGGAGGTTCGGGGTACAGCGTTCAGGGTTAATCGCTTCGTGCTTTTTCCCTATACCATTGATTCCATAGGGGTAATTAAATGAGGGATCAACCCCTGAACCTTTGAACCCTATCCGTCTATGGCCCTAGCCATCAAATCACCGACCATTTTTGAAAATCTTGAGGGGTTTTCCACCTTACCCCCTTCGCTGATCAAGGCCATGTCGAGCAGCAGATGGCAGTAATCCTTTAGAACGGGATCATTCTTGTCTTTTTCAAAGATAGCTTTTATCTTGTCAATCGCCGGATGATCAACGTTCAATTCCAACACCCTTTTTGCTTGCGGCGCTTCCTTTCCGGAGGCTTTTAAAATTTTTTCCATGTAAGCGCTCATGTCATCGGCTTCTCCCGTCAGACAGGCCACAGAATTTTTCAATCGCATCGATGGTTTGACTTCTTTGATTTTGTCTTGCAGAGTCGATTTGATATATCCCATAAGGGGTGTGTAGTCATTATTTTTCTTTTCATCGACCTTATCAATATCAAGGTCCCCTTTTTCCGCGCTTTTAAGGGTTTTCCCGTCATATTCGGTCAAAGACATGACGACCCATTCATCAATCGGTTCAGTCATTAACAGAATCTCATAGTCTTGCTCTTTGAGTTTTTCAATGTGCGGACTGTTAATCAATGTTGAAAGATTATCGCCGGTAATATAATAAATATCCTTTTGATCAGGTTTCATGTTATCGACATACTCTTTTAGCGATACCAGTTCCCCTTCAGACTTGGTGGTTTTGTACCTGATCAGGTCTGCAAGTTTATCGCGCTTGGCCGCGTCCGTATGAATACCTTCTTTGAGCACAGAACCGAATTCTTTGTAAAATTCTTCGTACTTGTCTTTTTCCATTGCGGTAAGCAGTTCAAAAATCTTCTTTACAAGATTCATGCGTATGTTCATAACGAGTCGGTCCTGTTGCAGGATTTCCCGACTGATGTTGAGGTTAAGATCCGGTGCATCCACAACTCCTTTAATGAATCGAAAGTATTCCGGCACCAGGTCTTTGCAATTGTCCATAATAAAAACGCGTTTACTGTAAAGCTTGACGCCATGACCGCGCTCATGGCTGAACAGATCAAGAGGTGCTTTGGAAGGAAGATATAAAAGGGCGCTGTATTCGGTGGTGCCTTCAAATTTCATGTGCAATTGCGTTAAAGGAGGATTCCAGTCATAACTTATATGTTTGTAGAATTCTGTATATTCCTCCTCGGACACATCTTTTTTGTCTTTGGCCCAGATGGCTTTCATGGAATTTAAGGTCTCTTCCCGGATAACCTTGCGGGTTGCTGCTCCGATGGTCTTTCCTTCTTTATCCTTGATTTGTTCATTCTCAGGTATCGGCTCATCCTTTTCAACATTCATAACAATAGGGTAACTGACAAAATCAGAATGCTTTTTGACGATATTGCGGATAGTCCATTCATCGGTAAAGTCCTGTTCGTCTTTTTCTGCTTTTTTTAGCTCAAGAACCACGGTTGTTCCGCGGGAATCTTTGCTTGTGTCTTCAATGGTATACGAACCGTCACCGTATGATTCCCACTTGACGGCCTTTTCCGACCCTACGGATTTCGTGATCAGGGTAACTTTTTCAGCGACAATGAACGCACTGTAGAATCCAACGCCAAACTGTCCGATCAATTCCGGCGTCAGTGTGTTGTCCTGGTTTAATTGTTCAAAGGCCTCTAAAAAGGCACTGGTACCGCTTTTTGCAATGGTCCCGATGTTTTCCATGACCTCATCATGGGTCATGCCGATGCCGTTGTCTGATATTTCAATGGTTTGCTTTATTCCATCGTAGGTCAGCTTAATCTTGAACTCGGTGTCATCGCCAAGAAGTTCAGGCTCTAACTGAGTTTTGAAACGAAGTTTGTCAATGGCGTCCGAAGCGTTGGAGATCAACTCCCTGAAAAAGATTTCTTTGTTAGAGTAAAGCGAGTTAATTATAATTTTTAATAGTTGTTGCACTTCGGTCTTAAACTGATGGGTTTCTTTTTTTGTATCCATAGTTTCTCCTGCTTCCGTTGATGGCGTCGCAAAAAGTCTCATCTACTGCGTTGTAATATTTTTGCAGACACCCGGCATACTACATGTATAGCCTCGCGCCTGAAAAAATAATACGCCTTTTTATCCCGCCGGGGTTTGGCGGGGGTATATGAACCTTTTTACTTAGCCATCTATAGTTGAATTCGTGACTTATTACGAGATCGTTAAAAGTTTGAAATATAATGGGAACAAATTCGGGTTTGTCAACCCCTGGATCAGGCATTACCAAGGACCAGATTTTGATCCAACTCCTGTTTCAATTGATCTGAAATCGGGGTTAACGGAAGGCGCGTTTGCACTTTTTGACAAAAATGTGTAAGGGTATCAAACGATATGGTAAAAATACGTAGAAAAGACAAGGGGCGGGTGGCAGCATATAAGTATCAGCAGGATTCCGGTTATTTTGCCCGGATAGCTGAAGGTGTAAAAGAAATAGGCGCACAAGAACTGGCCGAATTAGGTGCCCAAGACATTACGCTTGATTTTCGCGGAATTCATTTTAGGGCAGACAAGGCAACCCTGTATCGAATTAATTATTTGACAAGGCTTGTTTCACGGTGCCTTGCGCCGTTAATAGCATTCGATTGCCATGATACCGATACGTTGTACAAAAAAGCAAAACAGGTAAGGTGGGAAGATTTTTTTGCCAAAGGCCATACCTTTGCTGTGTCAGGGAATGTTTCCGACAGTAATATTTCGCATTCAAAGTTCGCTGCTCTGCGCCTTAAAGATGCTGTGGCTGATTATTTTACGGAAAAAACCGGTAAGCGCCCTGATGTCTCTTTAATTAGCCCTGATATCCTGCTAAACCTTCATATCAGGCATGACAAGGCAGCAATAAGCCTCGATACGTCGGGAGGCGCGCTTCACAGGAGAGGATACAGAGAAGAGACCGTATCAGCGCCTATGCAGGAAACTGTTGCGGCAGCGATTATTCGATTTGCAGAATGGGATGGGTCCGTTCCTTTATATGATCCTTTGTGCGGTTCGGGAACACTTTTGTGTGAAGCGCTTATGCGGTACTGCAATATTCCTGCGAGTATTTTTAGAAACAAATTCGGTTTTGAATTTCTACCTGACTTTGACGGCTCTGTCTGGAAGCAGGTTAAAAAAGAGGCTGACGGAAGCATACGGGAACTGTCGCAAGGGCTGATTGCAGGCAGTGATGTGTCCAAAGAAGCTGTCAAGGCGGCGAGGACCAACATACTGGGGCTTCATTACGGAAAGAATGTAAGCGTTGAAAGGGCTGACTTCAGAAATTTACCCGCCATTGAAGGGCAGGTAATTGTAACAAATCCTCCCTATGGCATTCGAATGGGGGCAGATGAGGACCTTGAAGCGCTTTACAAAAATCTCGGTGATTTTCTTAAACAGAAATGCAAAGGCTCAATCGCTTATATTTATTTCGGAGAACGGGAGTATATAAAAAAAATAGGCCTGAAAGCAACATGGAAAAAACCGATCATGGCAGGTGGGCTTGACGGCAGACTGGTTAAATACGAGCTGTACTGAACCGAAGCGAGCAGGCCTGATTCTACCATTGATTTAGTCCTGAAAAACCTGGTCCTCTGGATCATGCCTGTCCCGCATTGCGAGGGTCAAAGGTTAGCTCTGCCTAAGAGTTTTGTGTCTAAAATCACAAATTACAAGCACCAAAAAACAAACAAGCTCCAAACTACAAGCACCAAATTCCAAGGAAATTCCAAAGTTTGTTATTTTGAATTTCGGTTATTGTGATTTATTTGTAATTTGATGCTTGTTATTTGGAATTTCCACTTCCTAAACTATTTTCGGTCATTGTTATTTGTTTGACATTTTTTATTTGGAATTTAATTTGCTCCATTTGAGATAGGTGCAATCCTATGGGGTGAAATCAAAGCATGGTCTTCTGGGCCAGCTCATGGATTTGCGCTGCGTTCCCGGGCGATAAGCGCCGCCCCTAACGCCCCGACCGTATGCGGCTGTCGGCAAGATCTTGACATCTTTATTAAAGGATGCGTAAACTCAAATAACTACTTGGCAACTTCTCGATAACCTTGAGAGATAACGTTGCAAACTATTTAGGAGGTACTTCCAGCCATGCGTTCAAAAGTATTAAAGCAGAATATTGAAACCCTTCCCCACCGGGCATTAATGATGTCTGCCGGTCTTAAGAAAGAGGACTTTGACCCGCAAAAACCGTTCATTGGTGTTGCCAACAGTTATAACAACATTATACCCGGCCATATCCATTTGAATGAACTTGCCTGTGAAGTCAAGCGAGGTATCCGCGATGCGGGTGGTGTGCCCCTGGAATGGGGAGTGCCCGGTGTTTGTGACGGCATCGCCATGTTTGTGGAGATGCGGCTTAGCCTCCCAAGCAGAGAGCATATCGCCGATAACATTGAAATCATGACCCTGTCACATTCCATGGACGGCTGGGTCGGTATAACAGGTTGCGACAAAATTACTCCGGGGATGCTAATGGCGGCGGGACGCCTGAATCTGCCCGCAATTATGTTGACCGGCGGACCGATGAAGGCCAATATTATAAAGGGACAGAAATGCCACCCTATCCAGGGTTTCGGTCTCGTCGGCCAGGTTAAAGCCGGTAAGCTGTCAGCCGCAGAAGCTGAAAAACTGCTTCCGCAGATGGTCTGCGGCGCAGGATCATGCGTGGGTCTTTATACCGCCAATACCATGGCGGTCGTATCCGAAGTACTGGGCATGTCCCTGTCGAAATGCAGTACCACTTTAGCCGTGGATCCCCTTAAGAAAGAACAGGCCTATGAATCCGGAAAAGCGATTGTGGAGTTGGTCAAAAAAGATATTCGTCCAAAAGATATCATGACCGAAAATGCGTTTGCCAACGCCGTCAGAGTCGACATGGCCATGGGAGGTTCCACCAACGCAGTACTGCATATCCCGGCCATTGCCAGAGCAGCCGGCATAGATGTTGATGCTGCCGTGTTTGACAAAATATCACGCCAAACGCCGAACATCTGCTCGATCATCCCGGCGGGAACTCATGAGATGGCTGATATCGACCGCGCCGGAGGCATTCCAGCTGTTTTGAACCGTTTGAAGGCGATGCTCAAGGACTCCCCCACTGTAAACGGAATATCGATACAGCAGATCGCCGCCAAAGCTGAGGTAACAAATGATGACGCAATCAGATCTGTGGATAATGCCTACAATTATGAAGGCGGTATTGCGGTATTAACCGGTAATATTGCTAACAGCGCCATCATTAAACAGACGGCCGTTGGCAAGGAAATGCTGGTTCACTCCGGACCTGCCAGGGTGTTTTATACCGAAAAGACTCTGCTGGATGCCATCGAAGCCAACCAAATTAACGAAAATGATGTGGTGGTGCTGCCGTTCCAGGGACCGGCCGGTGCTCCGGGAATGCCCGAAATGTTAACCCCTACCGATGCCCTCAAGGGTGCCGGATATAAAAAGGTAGCTTTAATCACCGACGGTAGATTTTCAGGCGCTACCACAGGGCTCTGTATCGGTCACGTTGAGATGGAGGCCTATAACGGAGGGGCCATCGGTGCTATCAAAGACGGAGATGTTATCGAGATAGATATCCCTAATAGAAAACTGCAAGTTCAACTGAGCGATGAAGAAATTAAAGCGAGGCTAAAGGGCCTTACTGTTCCGGAAAGAAAGCTGACACCGTTGCTGGAGGCCTACAGGCAAAAATATACCGGCCTTAATTGTTACGGAAAGTAAAGATTCCCGACCCGGAGGACCAGGCTTTGGCTATCCCCAGAGGGGTGCACCTATCAAATGGAGCAAATTAAATTTCAAATAACAAGCATCAAATTCCAAATAAATCACAATAACCGAAATTCCAAATAACAAACTTTGGAATTTCCTTGGAATTTGGTGCTTGTAGTTTGGAGCTTGTTTGTTTTTTGGTGCTTGGAATTTGTGATTTTAGACACAAAACTCCACAGCAGAGCCAGATATCTCTGACCTGCCCAAAGGATTAGGTTTTTCAGGACTAAATTAACCGGAGGTTGTAATGATCAAAAAACGATTGCTACTTCTGCTGATGGGCTTTTGCTTCCTGATAGGATGTGCAGCTGGTGAAAAAAGGACTGAAGACAAATTCAAAGAAATCTCTCTTGGAATGAGCAAAAAAGAAGTATTAGCTGCCCTGGGGAAGCCTACGGCTGCAAAAGGTGCCATAAGAAACAAGTATGCTCAAATAGTCGAGGTCTGGGAATACACACTGGCTTTACGCGCTGATGAGTCTGAAGGAGCTATGGTCGGAAAAACTGCCCTGACGGTCATAAAGGCAGGTGCCAGTGCACTTGGAGTTAAATGGGTAAGAAAAGATTACTGGTTGTATTTTTACGACGACACCCTTGTTCTATGGGGGGAAGTCGGAGATTGGGGCAAAGAGATCGATAGAATATATGAATATAAATTTGACAAACCGTAACTAATTAAATGAGCGGACGTGGATTTTTTGCTGCTGAGCCGCTCCATGGAAGATTATTAAGAACTAAGGATCCGATAGGCTGGGTTGTTTATGTGCTCATTTTTGCAATGGGGGCAGCGGCTCGGGCGTGTATAACGTTTACGAT
>JACNIG010000435.1 GCA_014383215.1 Candidatus Desulfatibia vada
TCAAGTTAATCGAAACCGAAACCGTGGTTTCGGGCCGATTGCCGATAATAAATTCGGCAGCGTCAATGAGTGCATCTCCAAGCTGACTGTGGGTAGCTATAACTATACCTATCATAAAATCCCTTGTTTTTGTTTAAAGTTATAATATCTGGATACTGGTTCCTGCCGTCTACGCAGTGCTTCGCCGTGCCAAGGGATACTGGATGTTTTTGGACTTTAGTATTAGAGCATTCCTGAATATCTAGCATCCAGCATCCAGCATCGATCTCGTCAAAGTGACTGTCTTACGCCTATCCTCATAATTAGCTATACAGATTAATACAAGGATTTATTGATCAATATCGCGGTGGGTAACGATAACAGACTTGTCCGGTTTTGAAATATGTTCAAATATCGATTCGGCAATAACCACCGAGCGATGCCTTCCTCCCGTACAACCCACGGCAATGGTTAAGTAGGCTTTTCCCTCCTTTTCATTCAAGGGGATTAAATACTCCAGCAGGTCAATATATTTCTTTAAAAATCTGCGGGTTTCATCGTCATTGATGACAAACTCTTTTATTTTAAGATCTTTTCCATTTAAATCTTTGAGTTCAGGAACAAAGTACGGATTGGCAAGAAAGCGCACATCTATGACCAGGTTCGCATCGAGAGGGATACCGTATTTGAAACCAAACGACACGATATTGATTCTCATGGGAGCAAGCTTGATACTTTTTTGCGCGATATCTTTGATAACGGACTTCAGCTCGTGAACATTGTAGCGGGAAGTATTAATAACTTTGTCGGCAACTCTTCTGAGATCTTGCAGCTGCTCCTTTTCCGTGCGTATTCCGTCCAGCAGGCTTTTGCCTTGGGAGAGAGGATGATGCCTGCGTGTTTGGCTGTAACGATGCAGCAAAATCTCTTCATCGGCCTCAAGAAAAAGGATCGTGAAATTATGTCCTTTCTTTTTGAGTCCTTTAAAAATTGATTTGTATTTGGAAAGGAAACCCTTTTCTCGCAGATCCATTACAAATACAAGCCCTGCAATTTCACTGCCGCTTTGAAGCGGGAGTTCCAAAAACTTTGGAAGCAGAGCAACCGGCATATTGTCGACGCAATAAAACCCCGTATCCTCAAAGGCGGCAATCGCAGTACTTTTGCCTGAACCAGAATATCCCGTAATAATTATTATATTTAGCTTTTTCACTTTACTGAAAGTTATGGTTTATAGTTCTTCTTCCTCCTCTTGGATAATAGAATAAATTTCATCGCTATTAGAGGCAGCCATAAGTTTTTGCCTGAAAAGTTCATTTTTAAGAATCCTGGAAATGCGAGCGAGCAGCTTTAAATGCAGACCGGTCGAATTTTCCGGTGTGATCAGAAGGAAAAAGATATGGGTCGGTTGTCCGTCCATAGATTCAAAGTCGACCCCTTTTCGGCTTAAGCCGAATCCTAAGACCAGAGAGGCGAGATCCTTTAATTTGCCATGGGGAATTCCTACGCCTTCACCGATGCCGGTACTCCCCAGGCGTTCCCGTTCCATCAGCACTCTTACCAGATAATCCTGATTTATACCGGCAATATCGGCTATGGGCATTACCAGCTCTTCAAGAACCCCTTGCTTGTCGAGTGCTTTTAGGTCGGATATAATTGCTTCTTTATGCAAAACATCAAGAATCTTCATTTTGTTCACAATCAATTTTATCCACTGGGTTGAATCAAACCATAGTGACCATCCTTGCGACGATAAAGAACATTGACTCTATCGGTTCGGGCATTTGTAAATACCAGAAAGTTGTCGCTTACAAGGTCCATTTGCATGATGGCTTCTTCAACATCCATTGGTTTATATTCAATATTTCTGACCAAGACGCGGTCGGCGGTCTCTTCATAAAGATTTTCGATGTCTACATCGATAAAATCTTTTTGTCTGACTTTCGATCCGCTGCGGTGCTTCCTGATTTTTTGCTTGTTTTTCTTGATCTGGTTTTCAAGTTTGTCAAGAACCAGGTCGATAGCCGAATACATGTCGCCGGTTTCTTCTTTTCCATTTATATTGAGTCTGTCCCCGGTGATATTGATTTCAGCCAGGTGACGAAACTTTTCGACCGAAAGGACAACATTGGCTTCTGCGGGGTTATAAAGGTATTTATCAAAGCGATTAAGTTTTTCTCCAACATATGCTTTTAAATGTTCAGAAGGATCCAGGTTTTTAAAAGTTACTGATGTCTGCATAGCATCGGGCCTCCTTTATATTTGTTTACGTTTATTTGATGGCAATACTTTCATGATGTCACGATATTTAGCTACGGTTCTGCGTGCGATATTGATGTTTAAATTCTTTAAGAGCAGCGAGAGTTTATCGTCGCTGAATGGTTTTTTGGGGTTTTCGCTTTCAATGATTTGTCTAATTTTTTCCTGAACACTCGCAGAGGCAATGTCATCGCCATGAATACGTTTAATAGAGCTGTTAAAAAAATATTTCAATTCAAAAATTCCTTGTGGGGTATGCGCATATTTATTGGTTGTCACCCTGCTGATGGTAGACTCATGCATGCCGATGTCTTCGGCAACATCTCTTAAGACCATGGGCTTTAAGTGCGCAATTCCGTTTTCAAAAAAACTCCTCTGGAACTTCAGCATGCTTTCCATAACTCTGTAGATAGTCTTTTGGCGTTGATGGATGCTCCTGATCAACCAGGTTGCAGAGCGCATCTTCTCCTGCACGTAATCCTTGGCATGGTCAGGAATGTTTTTGCCGTGTTTTATAGCGTTTCTATAAAAGGAGTTGACACGGAGTTTTGGCATGCCGTCGTCATTGAGCACGATGATGAATTCATTTTCAAATTTATAAACAAAAATATCAGGTGTGATATATTGGGGCTGGTAGTCGGAGAATTGCCGTCCAGGCCTGGGCTCCAGGCTTTTAATGACGTTTACCGCTAAAATCACATCTTCCATATTTGCCTTTAGAGCTTTGGCTATGGCCTTATAATTCTTATTCTCAAGATGATTAAGATGGTTCTTAATAATTTGGGTTACAATGGTATTGTCGAGATTAAAATGCCGGGCCTGAATCAGCAGGCATTCACCAAGATCCCTTGCACAAACGCCGAGAGGGTTAAAGGTCTGCATTTTCGATAAAACCTGCTGGGTTTTTTCAGGGGAAGTGTTGCTTGTAGCGGCAAGTTCTTCAATGGAAACATCCAGATAGCCGTCTTTATCAAGATTGCCCGCAATAAGGTCGCCGATCTTTTCTTCTTCCCCATTCGGGGATGTCATCAGCAGCTGCCAAAGGAGGTGCTCACACAAAGATTCCTTGCGTGATATAAAAGACTCAAAACTAGGGGTTTCTTTCTTTTCGGATTCGAAATGAATTCTACCGGACGAGCTGTATTCATCAATGTAATTGTTCCAGTCAATATCATCACGAATTTTCTCTTCTATGGTTACTTCGCTGGTGGTGGATGTATCCTCAGGTGCAATTTCAGGTGTTTCTTTGAGCTGGTCATCTTCAGTTTCCGAGCCGTCCTCTTCAAGCGCAGGATTTTCCTCAATCTCCTGGCGGATCGTATCCAATAATTCCAGCCTGGAGAGTTGCAGCAGCTTGATCGCCATCTGAAGCTGGGGTGTCATGATAAGCTGCTGGGATAATTTTAACTGTTGTCGCAGTTCCAGTGCCATTTTATAGTCTGAACTCGTCTCCCAAGTATATCCGGCGTGCGGTTTCGCTTGTAGCTATTTTTTTCGGAGGGCCGGATTCGATAACCTCACCATCATTTAGTATATATGCTTTATCACAAACTTCAAGCGTTTCTCTCACATTGTGGTCAGAGATAAGAACACCTATCCCTCGTTTTTTCAGATGTCTGATAATATTTTTGATGTCGATGACTGCCAAAGGATCTATGCCGGCAAAAGGCTCATCAAGAAGCATAAAAGACGGATTCGTGGCCAGGGCACGAGAAATTTCAAGCCGCCGTCTTTCACCGCCTGAAAGCAAATTGGCTTTTTGGCCGGCAAGGTGTTTTATACCCAGTTCATCAAGAAGCATATTAGCGCGATCCTCCCGGTTCGATTTATCGATTGGCAGGATTTCAAGAATTGCCATTATGTTTTGTTTTACAGTAAGCTTTCGAAATATCGACGTTTCCTGGGGCAGATACCCGACGCCCTTACGCGCCCTCATGTACATGGGGAGAGTCGTAATATCTTCATCGCCGAGCGAGACTTGTCCCTTGTCGGGTTTTATCATTCCGATGGTCATATAAAATGTAGTGGTTTTACCTGCGCCGTTGGGGCCCAGCAGACCGACAACACTGCTGTTTTCAATACTCAGGCTTACCGAATTTACAACCCGTTTTCCATCATAGCTTTTTACCAGGTTATTAAGTGCCAATGTTGTCATATTATTATTTTGCCCTGAAAAACCTGGTCCTCTAGGCCATGTCAGAGATACCCGGCTCTGCCTTGGAGTTTTGTGTTTAAAATCACAAATTCCAAGCACCAAAAAACAAACAAGCTCCAAACTACAAGCACCAAATTCCAAGGAAATTCCAAACTACAAGCACCAAATCTCAAGGAAATTCCAAAGTTTGTTATTTTGAATTTCGGTCATTGTTATTTGTTTGGTATTTGACATTTGATATTTGGAATTTAATTTACATTGGCTCCGGTTCAGTTCAACCCCTCTCCACCGGAAAAAAAGACGGCATTCACACGTTTTTCGCCGCCGCTTTCAACATTAATACGTCCATTTGCTCTGTAGATTGTTATTTTTTCACCGGCAACAGAATCGCTTCCACTGACGATTTTGGAATTGGGGCCCGAAAAGACTAGAACTCGAGTTGCGGTAATGTACACGGCTTGTTCGGCAACTGCAACCTTATTATCGAAATGCATGATGACATTGCCGATGGCCACTATTTTGGCTATCGATTCTTGATCCGCAATTAGCTTGTCATTGCTTTGAGGAGTCTTTTTAAAAAAAATTCTAAGTCGGTCGGCTGTAATGACATCCGATCCCTGAGTTGCCTTGACATTTCCAATAAATTCAGCATATTTAGCATCATTACCGGTAACCAGGCTGTCAGATGTAATATGTATTTTTTTGTTGGCATCATTAGGGCCCGGATCAGTTGGTGGATCATCGGCAAATGCAAAGACGGCCATAAAAACAGTTGCCATTAGAAAAACGGCTTTCGACGCCGAAAAAACACGATAAATGCTCGGATTACAACATAATATTTTCAACAAAGACTCCCTCTATATGTCCTTTAAACACAGTTTCGTTAAGATTTAAATCATGAGTCATGGAGTCAGCCGTAAGTTGCGAGGACGCGCTGACTATTTTTACCGGAACCTTGGAAAAAAGTATACGTTTACTGTGCTCATAATTTAAAATTTCGGTTCTTAAGCGGTAATTTTCATTTTTTACCACAACATTACCGGAAACTTCAATGTCCTTTGAATCTGTACTCAGGATACCATGATTTGCCGTAAGGTAAACTTTAGAGTTGTCTTTTAAAAAAAACGTTACCACAGGGTCCTGGAAAACGGCCTGATTTTGGGCGCTGATAACTTGAACCGTGCGGGCATCTATCATCCATTCCTTTATTCCGTCACGGGTTGCGGTGTGATGAAATTTTTCCATAGCGATATTGGATTTTGTTGCTGTGGCAGCGATCAGGTCGACCTCTTTGTTTAAAATGTGGCGGTATCCGATCAACACCGCCGCGATAATACCCAATGTTATTACAATAATCGCAACCAGAAAGAGTTTTAGTTTTTTAGGTTCTTTTTTTTTTGAGAACAGCATTACAAGAAGCGTCCCAGAATGTTTTCCCACAGTCCTTGAGCTTTCAAAACGGTTTCACTGACTTCTCTTACTGCTCCACAGCCGCCTTTTGCCAATGTAACCATATCAGCATTTTCAAGGACCGTTGCATGTGCATCTGCCACGGCAATGGCGAGTCCGACCTTTTTCATCAAAGGAATATCCGGAAGATCATCACCGATAAATGCGACTTCTTCAGCCGATACGCCGGTGCGGTTTAATATCAGGTCCAATATGGCAGCTTTATCCTTTAACCCGTCGAATATATGAACGATACCAAGATCCCGGCAACGGTGGTGCAGAGCTTCTGAATGTCTGCCGGTGGCAATACATACGTTTACTCCAGCTTCCATCAGCAATTTAATGCCAAGGCCGTCTCGTACGCCAAAAACCTTGGTTTCTTCGCCTTTGTCGTTGTAAATAACGCTGCCGTCTGTGAGGACACCGTCTACGTCAAGAATCAGTAGTTTTAAGCCTTTCAATTTGCTGTCGGTCATAAATTTTTCACCTAACCCAGACAAGTCCCGTTTAATAAAATCGCTTCGCCCTATAGTTGCATAAAATTATGTATTCGATCTAGGCCGTTACAACGAAAGCCATTGCCAGGATTGGCTGATTCTGCCGCCTACGCTAAAGCTACGGCGTTCCAAGGGATACTGGTTCCTGGATGTTTTTGGACTTCACTGTTAGAGCATTCCTGAATATCCCCGCTAAAGACGGGATCTTCGACCAGCATCTAGTATCAAGCATCCAGCATCGATCTCGTAAAAACGACTGTCTTACCCCTATCCTCATGGTTAGTTATACAGATTAATGCAACGTTAGGGTTCACTCCGCAATGGCCTTGCCAATGGCTTTAAGCCGCGAAAACAGGTCATAAAGGGTATCCAGTTTTAATGAGTTGGGACCGTCACAGAGGGCTTTATCAGGAGTTGGATGCACCTCCAAAAACAATCCGTCGGCACCGGCAGCAACTGCAGCCCTGGCCAGAATTGGCGCAAACTCCCGTTGTCCACCTGAACTCGTGCCCGCACCGCCGGGCAGCTGTATGCTGTGGGTTGCATCAAATATTACCGGCCAGCCGGTATCCTGTATGATCTTTATACTGCGAAAATCTGCCACCAGGTTATTGTAACCGAACATTGTACCCCGTTCGGTAATCAGGATCTGGCTATTACCTGTTGAAGTTACTTTTTCTAAGATATTCGTGATATCCCACGGAGCCAGAAACTGCCCTTTCTTGATATTCAGCGGCTTGCCTGTGCGGGCAACTTCTAAAATGAAATCAGTCTGTCTGCATAAAAGAGCAGGAATCTGGATTATATCCAGAACCTGGTCTGCGGCAGCAATTTCTACGATCCGGTGAACATCGGAAATGATCGGCAGGTCAAGCTCAACCTTAATACGTTTCAGTATCTCAAGGCCATCTTTAATTCCAGGACCTCTAAAGGAATTTATGGATGTACGGTTGGCTTTGTCATAAGAAGCCTTAAAAATAAACGGAATATCCAGCTTGTGGGTAAGTTCTTTAAGATATGAAGCAATCGTGAATGTAGTTTCATAATCTTCTATTACACAGGGACCCGCAATCAGAACCAGTGGTTGCCCCTGTCCTATGGCGATATTTCCGGTATTAACGATGTTGCTCATACTCCCCCTCGCGACCGGGCTAAGTGAGTGCATTCTTAAAAAAATATTTATCGCGTGCACCAATAAAAGTCAAGAAACGAAAAACGAAAAACAGGCCTTGATTACCAACTTTTTAGCTGTTATTAATTATGTTTCGGTTATCTTGTGAAATGCACGCGCTGACAAGGCCAGACGGATTGTAACTTATTGAAAGCTAAAAAGAAAAATATTGCATTACGGCTGATTGCGTTGGGATGTTGTTGCGTCGTTCTGGCAGCCGGATGGTTATTGCTGAAGCGGCTGGAAGGTGAAAAACCGGCAATCATGATAGAGCTTTCCTCCGGGTATTTAAATTTGTCGCAGACAATTTCAGTCACGGTGTCTGATGCAAACAGCGGCCTTCGCAGGATATGGA
>JACNIG010000465.1 GCA_014383215.1 Candidatus Desulfatibia vada
GATGTGAAGGTTTCATGGAATGCGTGGCTGCCTGTGTCAAGGAGAACAATCTCGATCGCAAGTCACAGACTCAATATATCCGTATTTTTGAGATGGAGCCCGGCGAGATGACCCCGGAGTCAGGCAACGGCAAATACTTTCACAAAGTGCCGGTCGAGAATCATTTCTATATGGGGGTGCAGTGTTTTCACTGTGAAAATGCTCCGTGTATCAAGGCCTGCCCCACCAAGGCCACCTGGAGAGAGCCGGACGGAATAGTGGTGGTGGACTATGACTGGTGCATCGGTTGCAGGTATTGTATGGCTGCATGCCCTTATTACGGACGTCGTTTCAACTGGAACGAACCGCAAGTTCCCGTAAAGGAGATGACCAAAAAGCAGCACTATCTGGGCAACAGGATGCGCGCTAAGGGGCAGATGGAGAAATGTACCTTTTGCGTGCAGAGGAGTAGAGCAGGCCGGCTTCCCGCCTGTGTGGAGGCCTGCCCCACCGGTGCCAGGGTCTTCGGAAATCTTTTAGACCCCAAAAGCGAAATCAGATTTGTCCTCAAACACAAGAAGGTTTTCAGGTTAAAGGAGGAGTTGGGGACGGATCCCAAATACTGGTATTTCATTGATTAGCTATTACAGGAAAAAGGATATGATAAAAAAGTCGCCCGGGAAAGGATTGGTATCGTTTGTGACGGATGCCGTTGTGTGGAATCTATCCGGAGGTATAGGCTACCAGTTATATCTTTGTGTTTTGGCCGCTTTTATGGTGCTCGGTGTTTATGCTTATTTTGTTCAAGCGAACTTGGGTCTGGCAGCCACCAATATGTCCGATATCGTCAGCTGGGGGTTCTATATTGCCAATTTTACGTTTTTGGTGGGTGTGGCGGCGGCGGCCGTTATGTTGATTCTGCCTGCTTATATCTTTAAAGATAAGGATCTGCACAAGGTGGTGATCATCGGTGAATTAGTGGCCGTTGGCGCGCTGGTCATGTGTCTGATGTTTGTTACCGTGGATCTCGGAGGTCCCTTGAAAGTGTGGCACATGATGCCGGTTATCGGGCTTTTCAATTGGCCTTCATCGCTGCTTACATGGGATGTCCTCGTACTGAACGGTTATCTGGCGTTGAATCTGTCGGTGCCTGCTTATATCCTCTATAGTCATTACAACAATCAAAAACCCAATGAAAAAATATACCGCCCTTTTGTTTTTCTCGCAATATTCTGGGCTTTTGCAATCCACTTGGTTACGGCCTTTCTGTACGAAGGACTTCCCGCCAGGCCCTTTTGGAACAATCCTTTGATGGGGCCCAGGTTTTTAGCATCCGCTTTTGCGGCCGGCCCGGCTTTGATAACCATGGTCCTGGTGATCGTTGATAACGTCAGCACATTTCAGATTGAGAAACAGATTTTCAATAAACTGCGGCTGATTATTGTCGTATCTGCCATAATAAATCTGATCATGCTCTTTTCCGAGGTTTTCAAGGAGTTCTACATTCCCACCCATCACAGCCTGCATGCGGTCTATCTCTATTTCGGTCTCGAAGGCCACAATGCCCTGGTTCCATGGATCTGGACAGCCATCGGCATGAACCTTTTAGGCACCCTGACACTGGCCTTTAATCCGGGCCGCAATAATCCCAAGGTGCTGTTTCCGGCATCTGTTCTACTCTTTATAGGTATCTGGATCGAAAAGGGTATCGGATTGATTGTACCGGGCCTGGTGCCTTCACCCCTGGGGGAAGTGGTCGATTACGCGCCGAGCTGGGTGGAGATCAGTGTTGCCCTCGGCATTCTGGCCTTAGGCATATTTGTTGTTACCATGCTGCTTAGACCGGCCCTGATCATTGAACAGAGGTTTGAAGCCCAGTAGCGAGACCTTCGCAAAAAGACCATTTATGGATGGGCACTAACGAAATTCTTCATCCGCTTCTCCAAGCGCCAGTGACATCTTGGCTCTCTTCTTTTTGACGATTATAAAACAGATCGTGATCGTAAGAAGGATTAACATTGGCAGCAAAAGTTCC
Organism: Candidatus Desulfatibia vada; assembly: GCA_014383215.1. Lineage (GTDB taxonomy): Bacteria > Desulfobacterota > Desulfobacteria > Desulfobacterales > UBA11574 > Desulfatibia_A > Desulfatibia_A vada. The sequence continues at coordinate 2,015 of JACNIG010000465.1, forward strand.
GCCAGCATCATCTGTCCTTCACCCGGAGCAGGCGCTTCAGACTCGATTCGCATGATCTTTTCGGCAGTATTCACCCTTGAGTGCATGGTTATTGCAATTGCACCGACATAAATTGCCACAAATACAATCGCGAAAATACATAATCTAACTTCAAATTTGCTCATCGTTATACAACCTTCCGCAAGAAATTTCTTGATATGGTTTTACATCTCGGCAAAAAATATAATTCAATGATTAGAAAATCAAGATAAAACTGATGAATTCGGAAAAGAGCCGAATTCATCAGGTGTTTGGTATTTAGTGTTTTGTTTCAAATATATGCTGAAATACCAGCTTGTTAAATCACCAAACACTAACCACCAAACACAAAATACTCTCGTAAAACGTCGTTTTTTGACTTTTTACGAGATCATCAAAATTGTGTCTTGCATAAAAATGATCCCCCATTATATGTTATCGATTATATTTGTGGGTTAGGCTTAATTAATTAAGATAACATTCTTTGGAAAGGTAAAAATGGAAATTCACCCAACCGCCGAGATCGCCTCGACTGCCAAAATTGGTAAAGATGTTAAAATTGGAGCATATGCCGTCATTGAAGATCATGTGGAAATTGGAGATAATTGTTTGATAGATTCCCATGCATTTATTCGAAGTTATGTGAAAATGGGATCGAATAATGTCGTGCATCCTTATGCCGTCATTGGGGGCTTACCCCAGGATATCACTTTTGACATCAATTTAGAAACGTATGCAGTAATAGGTGATGACAATGTTTTCAGGGAATCATGCACTATCCACAGAGCTACCAGGGAAGGCGAGTCAACCCGGATTGGATCGAATTGTTATTTTATGACTTGTATCCATGTTGGACATGACTGTGTAATTGGGAATGGGTGTATTTTTGCTTCTTACACGGGTTTAGGGGGGTTTGTAGAGGTCGATGATAAAGTTTTTTTCGGCGCGGGAGCAATGGTCCATCAATTTGTAAGAATTGGTTCTTTGGCAATGCTTGCAGGGGGAACATTGATTCGCAAAGATGTTCTACCGTTTTCATTGGTGGCCGGCACGCCTGTGCGCCACTATCGTCTTAATTTAATAGGTTTGCGCAGGGAAGGTATAAAAGGTGAGCGCTTAAAGCCGATTTCAAAAGCTTTTTTATCTTTGAGAAAATCGCGGGATTTAGCGGCGCTGGAACTACCCCAAACACCCGAAATTGATTATTTGCAACAATGGATTTCCGCGCCTTCAAAAAGAGGAATCTATGGGTTTGTTTCTGATAAGAGAAAGGAAGAGGAGTAAATAATCCTGACCCAGAGAACCAGGCCTTGATTTCACCTCACAGGGTTGCACCTACCTCAAATGCAGTAAATTAAACTCCAAATTCCAAATATCAAATATCAAACAAATCACAATAACCGAAATTCAAAATAACAAACTTTGTAATTTCCTTGAGATTTGGTGCTTGTAGTTTAGAATTTCATTGGAATTTGGTGCTTGGATTTTGTGATTTTAGACACAAAACTCCACAGCAGAGCCATCTATCTCTGACCTGGTCCAGAGAACCAAGTTTTTCAGGACTAAAATAAAACAGCACATATTGTGTACAAAACCCTTTTAAAACACATTCCCTTGTGATATAAAACAATGTTGGTAAGTTAGCCTCAATAGAGAAGCGCAAAATAATTCTCAACCAATTGCATTAAAATTGCAAAAGTTTATCTATGACGAACAACAACTATACGGCAGAATCGATTGAAGTACTAAGCGGCCTTGACCCTGTCAAGCGCAGACCCGGAATGTACACGGATACGATTAGACCCAACCATCTCGGGCATGAAGTTGTCGACAACAGCGTGGATGAAGCCATTGCCGGTTTTGCCGACCGCATTGACGTAACGTTATACAAAGACGGTTCTTGCAAAGTGAGTGATAACGGCAGAGGCATGCCGGTTGACATCCACCCTGAAGAAGGCGTCAGCGGCGTTGAAGTAATTATGACTCGGCTACATGCCGGCGCAAAATTTTCCAACAAAAATTATCAATTTTCCGGAGGGCTGCATGGTGTGGGAGTGTCGGTGGTAAACGCACTGTCGACCCGCTTGGATGTGGAAATAAAAAGAGACGGGAAAAAATATGAGATCGGCTTTGCAAGCGGTGATAAGTGCCGTGAACTGGTAGAAGTGGGCACTGTTGGTGTTAGAAATACAGGGACAACCGTTCATTTTTGGCCGGATTCCAAGTATTTCGATTCTCCCAGATTCTCCGCCCGCCGATTAAAACGCGTATTGCGGGCCAAAGCCGTACTCTGCCCGGGACTGCGGGTTTATTTTAAAGACGAAAACTCCGGAGAATCTGAGGACTGGTACTTTGAAGACGGCCTTAAAAATTATCTGATTGACAGCCTTAAAGAGTTTGCCATGCTGCCGCAAGAGCCTTTTATGGGCGAGATTAACGGCAATCATGAATTAGCGAACTGGGCTGTTGTCTGGCTGCCTGAAGGGGGCGATACGGTTACGGAAAGTTATGTCAATCTGATCCACACGCCGCTGGGCGGCACCCATGTAAATGGTTTCCGCAGCGGGTTGTTAACGTCCATCCGTGAGTTTTGTGCTTTTCGCAACTTAATCCCCAGAGGAGTCAAACTTGCTCCGGAAGATATATGGGATCGCTGCAGTTATGTGTTGTCCGTGAGAATGCAGGACCCCCAATTCTCCGGACAGACCAAGGAGCGTCTTGGGTCCCGGCAATGCGCGGCGTTTGTTTCCGGGGGGGTCAAGGATGCTTTCAGCCTCTGGCTGAATCAGCACACGAATGCCGGTGAGAAGCTGGCCGAAATGGCCATAAAAAATGCCCAGAGCCGTTTGCGAGCCGGCAAAAAAGTCGCCCGGAAAAAAATCACCAACGGTCCGGCTTTGCCGGGCAAGCTGGCGGATTGCGTGGGCATGGAACCGCTGCGCAGTGAACTGTTTTTGGTAGAAGGAGACTCTGCCGGCGGATCCGCCAAACAGGCCCGTGACCGCCAATTTCAAGCGGTTATGCCCCTGAGGGGGAAAATTTTAAATACCTGGGAAGTCGATTCTGCGGAAATACTGAGTTCCAAAGAAATCCACGACATTTCTGTTGCAATCGGTGTCGATCCTGCGTCTGAAAACCTTGATGGTTTGCGTTACGGCAAGATTTGTATTTTAGCTGACGCGGATTCTGACGGATTGCATATAGCCACCTTGATTTGCGCCCTTTTCATGCGCCATTTTCGCCCGCTGGTAAAAGCCGGGCATATCTATGCCGCCATGCCGCCTCTGTATCGCATTGATGCCGGCAAAGACGTCTATTATGCCCTGGACGAAGAAGAAAAACAGGGCATTTTAAAGCGGATAAACAAGAAAAAAGGTACAATTAACGTGCAGCGTTTTAAAGGACTGGGCGAAATGAATCCTTTGCAACTGCGAGAGACGACCATGGCACCGGATACACGGCGCCTGGTGCGGCTTACCCTCGACCATGATGATAAGGCTGAGTCCATGATGGACATGCTGCTTGCTAAAAAGCGGGCCGCGGATCGCAGAACATGGCTGGAAGAAAAAGGCAAGCTGAGTATAAAACCCTAATTGAGGGTAAAACCATGAATGAAACTACAGCATTAAACCTGGAAGGGGTTGAGCATTTGCCCCTGGAGGTCTTTTCGGAGCGGGCCTACCTGGAATATGCCATGTATGTTATTTTAGACCGTGCTCTGCCCCATATCGGCGACGGCTTAAAACCGGTGCAGCGGCGCATTGTCTATGCCATGTCGGAACTGGGGTTAAAGGCGGGTTCCAAGTATAAAAAATCAGCACGAACTGTGGGTGATGTGCTGGGCAAATTTCACCCCCACGGCGATTCGGCCTGTTATGAAGCCATGGTCTTAATGGCCCAGCCGTTTGCCTACCGTTACCCTTTGCTGGATGGACAGGGCAACTGGGGATCTTCGGACGATCCCAAGTCATTTGCGGCCATGCGGTATACCGAATCCCGGCTGTCGGCCTATGCCGGGGTATTACTGACTGAACTTGGCCTGGGGACCGTAGACTGGGTGCCTAACTTTGACGGTACCCTTAATGAACCTTCCATATTGCCTGCGCGTCTGCCGAATATCCTGCTAAACGGCACCACCGGTATTGCCGTCGGCATGGCGACCGATATTCCGCCTCACAACTTGGTTGAAGTTGTCAACGCCTGCGTCGAACTGCTCACAAGCCCCAAAGCAGACATTGAGGATCTGTGTGCTCACATCCAGGGACCGGATTTTCCCACCCGCGCGGAAATCATTACTCCGCGCAGTGAAATCAACGAGATTTATCGCACCGGCAACGGCAGGCTGAGGATGCGGGCTGTTTTTGAAAGAGAAAACGGGGAAATCGTTATTACAGCGCTGCCATACCAGGTGTCCGGCGCCAAAGTGCTGGAACAGATTGCCGGGCAAATGCACGCAAAAAAACTTCCCATGGTAGTAGATCTTCGCGATGAATCCGATCACGAAGATCCCACCCGTCTTGTCATCGTGCCGCGCTCCAACCGGGTTGATGTCGACGCGCTGATGGCGCATTTGTTTGCCACCACAGATCTTGAACGCACCTTGCGGGTGAACATGAACGTCATCGGCACCAACGGCCGTCCCCAAGTCAAGGGGTTGGCGGCTTTACTTCGAGAGTGGCTGGCTTATAGAAAAGATACGGTCCGCCGGCGCCTGCAGCATCGGCTGGACAAAGTAGAAAACCGTCTGCATTTATTGGAAGGCTTACTCATCGCTTACCTCAATATCGATGAAGTGATCGAAATCATCCGCAGCCGGGAGCACCCCAAACCAATATTGATCCAGCGCTTTAACCTCAGCGATGAACAGGCCGAGGCCATTCTTGATCTGAAATTGCGCCATCTGGCCAAATTAGAGGAAATAAAAATTAAGTCCGAGCAGGATGAGCTGGCCTGCGAACGGGATGAGTTGAAAAAAATCTTAAACTCAAATGCCCGCTTAAAAACACTTATACGCAAGGAACTGATTGCAGCTGCTGAAAAATACGGCGACCAAAGACGTTCTCCCATAGTTGAGCGTGAAGAGGCCCAGGCCCTTTCTCAGACGGATATCGTGCCGGTGGAGCCGGTCACCGTAGTTTTATCCAGCAACGGCTGGGTTAGGGCTGCCAAGGGGCATGATGTGGACCCGGCAAATCTGAATTATAAATCAGGCGACCAATTCCAGGCAGCGGCCCTGGGCCGCAGCAATCAGCTTGCGGCCTTTTTGGATTCTACCGGCAGGAGCTATTCGATTCCCGTGCTTGGCCTGGCGTCGGCCAGAGGTCAGGGCGAACCGTTGAGCGGCCGCTTAAATCCGCCGCCGGAGGCAACCTTTGTGACGGTTCTTATGGGAGCACCTGGCCGTCTGTTGCTGCTGGCAAGTGATGCGGGTTACGGATTTGTCGGTAAACTGGCTGAGTTGTACACCAAAAACAGAAACGGCAAAGCTTTATTAACCTTACCCGCGGGGTCGCAGCCGTTTGTACCGCAACCGATAGATAATATCGATACTGATCTTCTGGTTGCCATCAGCAATGAAGGCCGGATGCTGGTATTTGCGGTCAAGCATCTTCCATTGTTAGCGCGGGGAAAAGGCAACAAGATTATCCAGATACCTCCGTCACGTGTTGCTTTAAGAGAAGAATTTGTGGCCGAGCTTGCTGTTTTACCGGCAGATAGCCAACTTATCATCCACGCCGGGAAACGCCACCTGACACTGAAACCCGGCAATATCGAACAATTTAGGGGTGAGCGGGGACGCCGGGG
>JACNIG010000344.1 GCA_014383215.1 Candidatus Desulfatibia vada
CCAGGATTAAATTGAAACGACTTTATCCAACTTTATTAACTTGACATGACACTAGTATGTCCTTAATAATTTGCTCATATTGAGGGGTTTTCCATGTAAATGCAGGTAGAAATTCGAATGAAAAAATGCAAAAAATACCAACTACTAATATTGTCACCAGCATAACAAATATTAAGCCAGGCACAATGCATGCTAAAAAGTCCAAAAAGAAATCCCTTAACCTAACATTTAGTTTTACATCTGAGATAAATAGTCCATGTTTATCCATATATAGCTCCTAAGAATTCTACATATATTTGGTAAAAGGAAAAGATTTATGCATTACAAAATCTTATGATTAAAAAATTTTGCAGAATCTTGAATACTAATATTTACCATCCAGCGTGAGGGTTACCGAATCAAGTCTATAACTCGCCGGCATCATAGGAAATCCCTCCGCGTTGCCGGTCCGTTTCACATCCTCAAGCCATTTTAGAATGTCGTTGTGATAGCTCTGGTCCACCGCATACAGGCAAACCACAAATTCCTTATTCGGACCGCCCTCGCAGATTTTAATTTTGAATGGTTCGTTCGGCTAATACCTGAATCTTGCACGAGTCAGAGGCTTTCATATGTAAGGCACTTAAGGGCGAAGCCATAGCCTTGCTATTGCGAGCCCTTAATAACGCAGCAGATGAAAGCCTCCGTCTCGCCCTTTGGGGTGAAAACTGATGAGAAAAAAAGATCATCATCCGATTTACCATTTGGGTAAAATGTAAGTGGTTTAAAGGTTCTCATCAATTTTCATGCAAGATTCAGGTTGTAGATCTGTCGCTTAAGCCAGCGCAGGCCCACGCTCTTTACATCAACGGTTGTCCAGATATACCTTCGTTCAAGCGGTATGTTTTTGGTGTAGCCTTCGATTTCAACGACACGGGAAGTTAAAGTTCCCGGCGCCGGCGAAACTATTTCACCCCGTGGAGCCGTTAAAGCTGAATACATGGCAAAAGCAGATCCGGCAACGATCAGAATGGCAAGTGCGATCAGTGCGGTACGGAAGGAATGCCGGTCATCATTCTTTATCGGCTTTGCCGTATTAAGAATATCAAAAACTTCTTTGTCGATGTCACTTTTATCCATGATTAATCAATGGTTTAGGATTTGTCCTTATGCCCAGTTTATTATAATATTGCAAAGCCACCAAAAATAATACCAGTTATCCAAAGGGAAAACCAAGATAGTGAGTCATTTCTAATAGATTCTATTTCTCTGGTATATAAGTCTAAGAGGTCAGTTAAACCTCCAATCGTTTTTGGTTTTTCGGGCAGCGCCATTGAAAGAGAGAATATTATTGCAGCAAACAAAAAAACAAATGAGACAATTAATGGAAGATCGATTTGGGAAGATGAACTGAGTTTTTCAATAGCAACTAAAACACCGATTGATCCAATTGAGACAGTAAAAAAAAATTTGCCTAAATCATATTTTTGAGATGGGGCATCCTTTAATTCGCCCTTTATCCAATCTCTAAGGCCGTCTTCAACATCTTGTCCTCTCAATTTCATTTTCCATTCACCTCTGCCCTAATACATTCATGTTGATAAAAAGTTAAGCCGCATTCTGGGCACGTTTTTGGGCGTTCCGGTGTAAAAATCAACGTTTTGCCATAAATATCTGAATTGATTTCATCCAATTTTTCACTAAAAAGCAGCTCTCCACATCCTTTAGTGGGGCATAAATATAATACTAACTTAGCCATGGTGTTATATAATCTCCTTTAAGAATACCTTCACAAATAAATGGCCCGCTTCCCCTGAGAAAGTTATAATTTGAGGGGAGTCCCAGAAGTCTTCTACCGCGGGAATCCCAATATCAGCCTATTGCCGAAAAGCTTTACACTTTTTCCCGGTAATTACAATGCTTGATTGTCTAAGATAAAATGCTGATACAAATTAAGTATATTAATTGAAAGATGTGTATTTTTAAAATGTTAGGAAAGATATTTTCTTCTAAGTATTATGATTTCAAAGTCGTCATTTTTTGAGAACGCACGAGCCGCCAGGTTTTGACCTCACCGCTTCCTCTGAGAAAGTTATAATTTGAGGGCGTCCTGGAAGCCTTTATGTGCGTCCCCTACTCTCTTAAGAGCACCCCCGAAGTCTCTACTCTTGAGGGTCGAAAAAAGGTATTAATTTAGCTGAAAGAACAGCTTTCATGCCCTTATCAGAGGTCACTAATGTTAAAGGTATATTTTGCTCTTCTACGGTTTTGATTAAAGTGGCAATAATAACTGCATCATGGGAGCCTATATTGAAAGTATCCGCATAATCCATTAAAATTTTTCTGGCTTTTATTATTGTATCAGGACTTAATTTTAATATCGTTGCTTGAATAGTTCCCCGTTGTCTCTCTATGTCCTTAAGCATTTTTTGGATACCACGATACACCTTCCTTCTCATTTTCCTTCTGCCACGGATTATCCATGAGTTTTGGCAGTTTTTAATTTCATCATCTATAGTTATATTCCTATCGCACTTTTGTACCTGTGTAGTGCTACCCCGCCGATATTTGCCTATAACTGATTGAATTTCCATCGAGGTTATTTCGGAAATATAGAATGATATAACGGGATTTTCCGATACCTTATTGATTAATTTATAATAATGGGGTTTCTTTGGATGCTGGAAAAATAAAAAATAAGCATTAGTATCAAGAATAAATGGGTTGGGGATATTATTATTCATCTGTTTCTTTTTTAAAGCTGTTTTCAGGAACTGCCCTAAGCAAGCCATCTATTTCGCTCTCAGAAAGTGGGTCTAAAATTGCTTTGACTTTGTCAACCATCTCCCATAAATCTGCATCAGCACCCTTATTTACATATTCTTCAACGCCATGCTTAAATAGCTTTTTAATAATTGAGGGGCTAAAACTATCTGTAGGGTAATTTGTATAAACAATTGTTTCGACATAAGGGTCGATTGACCTTATGCGCTCAAGAACGTCAGCCCCTGACATTTCCGGCAATTTTAAATCTAAGATAATCAAGTCATATTTTCCCTTTTCAATAACTTTTAAAGCTGATTGGCCATCAACTGCCCAGTCAACATTCATACCCTCCTCTTCTAAAGCCTTTTTTAAAAATTCGCCTGTCTTTACTTCATCTTCAACCAATAGAATTTTATAATCCATTTTGTTTACTCCTTTTTGGTGCCATTCCTTAAAGGTAGAGAAATATTAAATCTCGCACCGTTTCTATATTTCGGATCGAGTTCAACATCACCACCAAAATATTCAACTATATTCCAAACGATGAACAATCCTAATCCTTCGCCCTTACCTGGCGGTTTGGTAGTAAAAAATGGGTCAAATATTTTCCCTCTATATTTCAAAGGGATTCCTTTTCCTGTATCAGTAAATGTTATAAGGATTTTTTCTTCTGTTTTTGACACATATATATCTATTCTGTTCGTGCCATGCCTTTTACTGTATCTAATCGAACTAATTGCATTAAGTAGCAAATTACTGATAACTTGATCAAACTTTGATGGATCGCCAAAGTAAAAAATAGGTTCGGAAGGATTTATTCTTACCAAGATATTTTTTTGTTTTATTCTAGTTGATTCTGAATTTAATCGAATTTTAATACGCTCAATTATATCAAAATTTTCGTCAATACTTTTACTTGATGTAATAGGTGAAAGCCGCTGAACCAACCTTCCCATTCGTCTAGTCTCTTCAAGTATCGAATCAAATACAGTAATTACAATTTTTTTATCGAGCTTTTTTTCAAATAGCCTTTTATAGTACTGAATGGTATATCTTATATTTGTTATTGGTTGGCCAAGTTCATGTGAAATCCCACTGGATAAATCACAAATTGCTGCAAGTTGTTTTTGATGTTCCAATTTAGAATAGAGTTCTTTCATTTTTGAACCAAATTCAGCTTCACTTTCATAAAGCTCATTTGAATATTTAAAGTCAATCTCACCTTTTTTTGAGTATAGGTCATCGATATGATATGATACACGATTTGCGTCGTCTAATAATCCAAAACTTAAATAAAAATTCTTAACTGTTTTTTGAATTGGTATGCTTTCAGCTCCATTTCGTTCTATTCTTTTAAGGGTAGAATAAACTTTTTCATAGTTATCCAAGTATTCAAAATAATACACCAGTTCATACAAAACATTAAAATCGAGCAAATTTAATATGGAAGGGTGTTTTAAAAGTATTGAGTTTGCACTTTCGTAGCTTCCTATTTTCCTGCATATTCTGAATAGTGTGCGCATTACTACCGGGTCTAATTTAACTAAAAGAATTTCCTCCGAAATTTTTAAGGCTTTATTTAGCTTTCCAATTTTTTCGTAAACCGAAGCACAAAAACCATCGACCCTAAAAGTTGTAGCACTTCTGCCTCGATTAAGAATATATCGATCCAATAATAGCTCCAACCTTATTGAATCAGTTGATTCTAACTTTTTTATTCTATTGGTTGCCTCAACAAAGTTTCTATCACTGTTAAGTAGATCCACAACTTGATCTGTTTCATTATCAAGAATGTAGGTTTGTTCAAGTTCATTTAAAATGAGATTAGTGCAGTGCAATTTATTTTGCTCTTTAACTTTGCCTTTTTCTAGCTCAGAGTACAATTCGAGATTATAGGCATTAAATTCCTCTATTGGAATTACACGTTTTAGTTTATAGTATCGATTTGCAAATTCATTAAACAGATTTTTACTGGCTGGCATTTTTCTCAAAAAATCCATGTACAATTCTTTTGAAGAGTTGTAATCCCCCAAACCATAGTAGAGATCTCCAGCGATCATCGAGTAAGGATTGTCTTCTGGAAATTTATCTATGGCTTCTTTGCATACTTCAATTGCCTCACTAATTTTTCCTTCATTTCTTAAAGCTAAAATCCTCTCGTTTGTATTTCTTATTTCGCGCTTTATCTCTTCATAATTTGGTTTATGATTTTCAATCGTCATAATTTTAACAGCCTTTTATAACAAAACACAATAGAACATGGTATGTTCCTCTATCCATAAATACCATCATATAAATAGTGCTGGCCAGTTTATCTTTTTAATAAATTCCTCATGCCACCAACTTCAAATAACTCACAATCGTTTTTTGATCCGGCTCCTCGCCTGTTTTTATGAATCGTTCGTACAGCAGTGATATCAACCGGCCTTTTTTTATCAAGCTCCAAGTCTTTGTCCCCTACCCTCAAATAATCCTCAACACATTTGATAACCTTTGTGAGCACCTTAATTTCTACGGCTTATCTATCTTGGTTAATTTCAAACCTGTTGTTACAACTATTGCAATCGTAGGTATGCGTGTGTTCTGCAACGGTGCCGTCTTTTCTGACGTGGCCTTTTGATTTCATTTTGTTTCTAGGGACATTAACTATAGCTGATTTGCAGACCGGGCAATACTTAATGTCAGGCTGTGGCCCAGATATATTAGCCATTTAGCCCCCTTTTTTTGATAAAAAATATACTAAAAACTCGTAACCCTCAACACGAAACACGAAACTTCCTCACCGCTTCTTCTGGGAATATTAATATTTTAAGAGTGTCCCCACGTTCTTCTATTAGCAGGACCAGACGTTTCTGAGTAAAAGGTTAGCATAATAGCCTGCGAGATTTGCTGGCGGCATCGCCCATCCCATCCAGCTGAGCATATGAACAAAAAGGGTGAATAAATTTTGATCCGTTTGCTCCAAATATGCCCATGTGTGACCCTCAGCGGAAGCATGGGTTTCAAGAACCGAAAAAGAGTCTAGTCGCCAGGCGAGGCCTCTGCCGAGAATGACAATGAGTTCTGGAAGAAAACTTGATGTCGTCTGAAGGTCTGAAACTATTTGAGGCAACCAGTCCACGACCGTCCTAATCCTCTTTGGACCGTCAAAAGCAACTACGTAAGATATTATACTTTCTGGTCGCCAACCGCCCCCCATAGCAATAACTGGTATGTTCCTGTTAAGGCTTTTGTTTTCTAGGCTCACTTCGCACGCCCTACGTACGCCAACCATTGTCAATTTGCTTTTAACTTCAATGGTAGCCACGACTCCCTCGGCAAGAAAAGCCGAGTGATTCTTCGCCAGAGAGATTTTTGGAAGGTCCCGTTTATAAAGAACGATATCTACTTGTGGCCGATATCTACCTTGCGAGGGGCGAGGTGGTGAGGCCGAGTCGATCACTTCGCCTTGACCCACTTCGAGAGTGCCTGGGAGATGAGCGTCAAGAAAATCTCGAATAAACCATTCCCTGGGTCCTCCCCGGAGATTTGGGTGACCCGCACTTGACGCAGACTGGCTTTGGGAAAGCAAGATCGATTCAATGGCATTTAGGTGGCTCTTGAGCATTGTCCCTAATGATACTTGTTGTTTTATAAGTTATATTTGCTGATAAGAATGATTATAGCTTTCAAGTGGTCAGTTTTACCGAATCCAACCTAAACCCGCCGGCATCATGGGAAACCCTTTTCATAAACTCGCAACCCGCAACACGCAACCCGCAAGTCCTCACGCCACCAACTTCAAATAACTCACAATCGTTTTTTGATCCGGCTCCTCGCCTGTTTTTATGAATCGTTCGTACAGCAGTGATATCAACCGGCCCTTTTTATCAGGCTTCAGCTCGTTTTTTCCTTTCTGCAAATAATCCTCAACGCCCCTGATGACCTTTGTGAGAACTTCGATCTCTAAAGATGCTGGTACGGTTTGAGCGGAGGTATCGAGGAACATTTCACCTTCGCCGGTTAAAAGCCAATTTAAATCTACTTTTTCGTGGATATAAGCCTTAAATGTTATTATTGATAAAATCGTGTTACGATTTTATGAAACGCAGCTACGCCGCTCTGTTTGGCGAAAGGCACCGCACTTTCACCTTAATAAGGTATTTATCTTTTTTATTTGAATTCATCCCGCGCTGCAAGCAGCGAGGAATTCAAATTTAAAGCAATCGCAAAATTGATTAATACCCTGATATTATAAATAATGGTTGACAAGTCAACAAAATTTTTTGATTCGCTCGCTAACCTTTACCTGCCTTTGGCAGGCCGCAGCCCCGTTGGGCGGGATCTTCGCTACGCTACGGCAAGCTGCGGGGAATGCGCTCGCTGTGCAGTTCAAGTGGTGCTTATTTAAGATCCAGCCATATTTTTATTACTAATTTGCTATACTTATCCCCTTATCAGATAATTTGTATCCGTATTTTTTGCGATAAAATCGAGACCGGGTCTGGGGTCGGGCCACGTCAAGGTGTTGATTATTCAATGTTTACGTTCCCAAAATAGGTGTTTTCAGGGGCTATATCGCCCTTTTCGGCCCCGAAAAGCGCCGTATAGGGGATGGGCCCCCTCCCGAAGCTGATATCCTCCACCATCTTCCATAACACGCCTACCTTTTGCTTTAAAGCCCAAGAGCGTTTTCACATTTTCAATAAAAGAGAAATGGTGTCACATCCCAGTTAAATAAAAGCAAACGCAATTTCTGCGCCAGGATCAGATTTTAGTCCACAGATTTCGCAGATTACACAGATTGCAATGAATACGCGATGAAGGTTGCGGAATCTGTCGGGTTTAATTCCCCGCAGCTTGCTGCGTTAAGATAGAAAATATCATTTGTTGATACCCCGTGGCTTGCCGCGGGGTCGTTCATTGGTTACTTTTCACCTTTTACGTTTTACATTTCACCGTCTGTACACAGCTCCGTCCGGTGAATTCACCTTCCAAGTGTCATTATAGTTGCCGAGGAGCGGGCACTGGCTCATGATGATCTTTTGGCTATTAGCAGATAGCGGGAGACCGTGCCGAGGATT
>JACNIG010000248.1 GCA_014383215.1 Candidatus Desulfatibia vada
ATGGCTATTTTTCCGATGAGCGGCGTTCTCCGCGGGTTTCCGCCCTCGACGTACTTACGTACGCCTCGGGCGAAAACCCTTGCTTGTCCCGCCATAGCCCTTTTTCGGGCGACGGCGGATGCGGCCTTACGTCTTCGCCAAGGCTTCGCCGCACGCGTGCTCATCGAAAAAATTGCACATTTCTGAATGGGAAACTACTTTAGCGTTAAATCAGTTTTCTGAATGAAAATATTTCAGGTTTTTTTGACTGATGACTGACAACTGATGACTGATAATTACGCCAGGATTGTTCGCAGCAATCTCGAAAGACTCTATCTGGACCTGCCGCCGGATCTGGCCCGGAAATTACCTGCCCGGCAAAGCGGGGAGCGATTTGAATTTGACGCTTTCGGCGCAAAATGTGAGATTCGGCCGGATGGAATCTTGTTAGATACAGAGCGGCAGGACGGACCGGTCGGAATTCTGCTCTCGCTGTACGCCCTTGGCGCCCAAAGCGAACTTTGTGTGCCGGAGCCTTTTAAAGCCTTCAAGGATTTCCCCGACAGCATGCCCTATGCCGGGGCCTTTGTCACCCACACCCAGCAGATTCTGGTACCTTATGTCGAGAATATCGAAAAAAACCATGGCGGCATAATGGAAAGTCTCAAGGGCCGGCCGGCTCCGGCCGGGGTGGGCGGTGATTTTGCATTTGTAGTTTACCCCCTGCCCAAAATTGCTCTGTGTTATATTTTTTACATGGCCGATGATGATTTTCCGGCTTCGGTCACCTGTCTCTATTCCAGTAACGCTCGGCAGTTTTTGGCGAATGACGCCTTGGCCGATGTGGGGGAATATACCTCTAAAAAAATCATAGATCTTTGCAAATAAGGTGTGGGAAACGTATGATTCAAGTGTCTGAAAAAATCGTTCTGATTATTGAAGATGACCGCAACACGGCGGATCTTATCGCTCTCTACCTGGAGCGTGAAGGCTTCCGGCCGGTGACGGCCGGTGACGGCGAAGCGGGTTTGGCTTTGGCCGAGCAATACCGGCCGGATCTGGTGGTTTTGGACTTGATGCTCCCGAAAATGGACGGCTGGGAGGTCTGTCGGCGCCTGCGAAAGAAATCCGAGGTGCCGGTCATCATGCTCACGGCCCGGGGCGAAGAGATAGACAGGGTGGCCGGACTTACCTTGGGGGCCGACGACTACGTAGTGAAACCCTTCAGTCCCCGGGAACTGGTGGCGCGCGTCAAGGCCGTTTTGAGGCGGTCTCCCCGTCCGGATGCCGGCGCAAAAACGCTTCTCTCCCACGCCGGCGTGGTACTGGATCTGGAAAAGCGCAGGCTGAGCGTGGAGGGTCGGCCGGTGTCCCTTACCCCCCACGAGTACGCTCTATTAGAGGCTCTAATGTCTGCTCCGGGCAGGATTTTCACCCGGGACGAAATGCTGAACCACCTCTATCCGCGGGGCGAAGCTGTAGTGATCGACCGCGTGGTGGACGTTCACATTGGAAAGCTTAGGCAGAAAATCGAACCGGAACCGTCCGATCCCAGTTACATCCTGACCGTACGCGGCGTCGGGTATCGGTTTGCCGACCGGCAATCGCAGCGCGTGGAGCCCCCCCGATGAAACGGTATCTGATCATCAAGCTGTTAGCCGTCAACTTGGCGGTGATCGGTTTTGTTATGGTGATTGTGTGGCTTTCCATCGATACCCTGGCCGCGGGGTACTTTGTCACGCTCATGGAAAAGTACAACATCTCGCCCGAGCCCGCCCATGCCATGTTCATAAGTGCCGTGCACCGCTACCTGCTCTGGGCCTGCCTTGCGGCTGTAATCCTCGCCGTAATACTCAGTTTTGTGATGATGCGCAGGGTTCTCGCTCCCTTGACCCGGATGACCGCGATCTCCCGGGAAATAGCTGCCGGCAACTTTGCCGTCCGAGTTCCGGCCGACACTGAAGATGAGGTGGGCCAGCTTGCCCGGGCCTTTAACCGCATGTCCGCAAGCCTGGAGAAGATTGAGAACCTGCGGCGCACCCTGATGATCGACGTGGCCCACGAGCTTCGCACCCCCCTGACCAACATCCGGGGATACCTGGAAGCTCTCAATGACGACGTGCTGCCCCCTTCGTCCAAAACCTTTGCCCTGCTTCAGGATGAGACTATGCGGCTGGCTCAGCTTGTGGAGGACGTGCTGCAGTTAGCCCGGGCCGATGCGTCCCAAGGCAATTTGCACCTCGATCCCACGGACCTGAAGGAGGCGGTCAACGCCGTCCTGGAGACCTTTTCCCTCACATTTACCCAAAAATCCGTTACGGTAAGCATTCACGCTCCGGATGGCCCGTTGACGGTGCCGGCCGACCGGGACCGCATTGCCCGTGTCCTGCGAAACCTGACCGACAACGCCGCCCGCTACACGCCCCCAAACGAGGAAGTAGAGATCCTGATTGAACCCGGTCCCCGGCAGGTTCGGGTCGTTTACATCAACAACAGCGGGGAGATTATCCCTGAGGACCTGCCTTACATTTTCGAGCGCTTTTACCGCGGGGAAAAATCTCGTTCCCGGCAACACGGCGGTGCCGGCATCGGCTTGGCCATCGTCAAGGAACTGGTCGAGGCCCACGGAGGCACGGTCGGCGCCGAACTGGTCGAAAGTAAGATCCGCATCTGGTTCGAACTCCCCATGGACCTTTCATAAATCGTAGGCGTTCACAGGTTCAGAGTTCAGAAGTTCAGGGTGGCTTTTTTGTTACTTTTACTAAATAGCTCCGAACCTTGAACCCTGAACTCCGAACCTGTGAACGGTTCCTCAAATCTTTACCAAATCTTTACAGTATCTTTACACGCCCTTCATCCTGCTGTCTTATATTCAGTACATAAAAAATTGACCGCCGGTCTTTACTAAGACCGAATGCGTATTACACTAAATCAAGCTTACAACACGCGGAGGTGTCTCATGAAAACCTTAAATATTACGATCATCGTCCTGGTAGCGGTCATATTGGGCTACCACCAGGTTAGCAGCATGGATGGAAATATGGAGGGAAAGATGAACGATAAATCCAAAAATACCCAGACGGCCGTCTTTGCCGGCGGCTGCTTTTGGTGCACGGAATCTGATTTTGAAAAAGTAGACGGCGTTATCGAGGCCATCTCGGGCTACACCGGCGGCCGTCAGGCCAATCCCACCTACCGTCAGGTTTCCGCAGGCGGTAGCGGGCACATCGAGGCTGTCAAGGTGGTTTACGATCCGGACAAGATTACCTACGAGAAGCTGCTTGAGGTGTTTTGGCGGCACGTGGATCCCACGGATGCGGGGGGCCAGTTCGTGGACCGGGGCTCCCAGTACCGCAGTGCCATCTTCTATGCCAACGAGCGAGAAAAGCGGCTGGCCGAAGACTCCAAGAAACGCCTGGAGGCCACGGGTCACTTCGACAAGCCCATTGTAACCGATATCCTTGCTCTGGGTCCCTTTTACACGGCAGAGGACTATCACCAGGATTACTACAAAAAAAATCCGATCCGCTACCATTTTTACCGCTCCGGCTCCGGCCGGGACCAGTTCCTGGAAAAGGAATGGGCAGGCATGAATTCCGAGATGAAGAATGAGATGAAAAAAACCGGAATGACCGCGGACCCGATGAAAGAAGAGATGGGCGGCGGCATGTCACCGGAAATGGTTGCCGGCATGAAAAATACCGGCGGCATGTACACACTGCCTGATGACGAGGAACTGCGCCGGCGGTTAACACCCATGCAGTATAAGGTAACGCGGCAGGACGGCACCGAGCCGCCCTTTGACAACGAATACTGGAATAACCACGAAGCGGGCCTTTACGTGGACATCGTCTCGGGCGAACCGCTCTTCAGCTCCACGGACAAATTCGAGTCTAAAACCGGCTGGCCGAGCTTCACCCGGCCTCTGGTTCCGGAGAACGTTGCCCAAAAGGCTGACCGGAGTTTTTTCATGGCGCGCACCGAGGTACGCAGCAAGCACGGCGACTCGCACCTGGGCCACCTGTTCAACGACGGGCCTGAGCCCACGGGTCTGCGTTACTGCATTAACTCGGCCGCTCTGCGATTCATTCCCAAGGCGGACCTGGAAAAGGAAGGCTACGGGAAATATCGGAAGCTGTTCGAATAACTGGAGAATTTACCATGAAAGCATATATGGCAATATTTATGGCTTTATTAATTGTCGGAACGGCTTTGGCCGGAGCGGTTCACTCAAAGGAGCTGTCTTATTCTAAAATCGTATTTTACGTTCAATGATACAGTGTCGGCAAAGCAGCCCTGGAGGGGTTGAAAGGCGTCAAAAAGGTAACAAGCGGTTTTAAAGGATTCCGTGAGATTAACACAGTAACCTATGACGCCGGCATTATTACGCCGGATGAGATGGTATCCGCCCTGAAAAATTACGGCACCTATATCGGAATAGCAGACGAGTAGCTCGAGTAATTTTAGGTACCATTAGTTTTTTTTAGACAAGATTTACCCCGGTGAAATGGTCCTGTAGAATTGCACAGGGCAAGCAGGATCTTCAGGATTTACTTGTGATTTTCACAGTTTCTCCCGGCATGCGGGACATGCGAAAGAAACTGTGAAAGACTAATCCACCTGTCGGTGGAACTTAGATCATAAAGCTCAAATTCCATAAGTGACCTTGGCTTGCAGGTATTACATATCGCCGATAGCGATATGGCGCGCCAATCCGCTAACCCGCATCCCTTGGCCCGGCGAAGCACTGCGTAGACGGCAGCAACACGTAACCAACAACAAGTAACCAGTATTTAACCCGCACCTCGTAACTCGCAACGCGCAACTCGAAACCCGTATCAAGGCTCCCCGAGCCGCTCCTCAAGCTCTCCCTTGATGGGCGCTCCTCCTCCAGCGCCACAGGCGCTCCGTCATACTAAGCATTGATTTTTTTGAATTTTTGATTTAAGGTCAGGCATTCGATTTTCCGGCACGGCTGGATATAAACATCTTACATACACAGGGGGCCTTATGGCTCGGGAAATGATAAAAGCCCTTCTTTGCGCAAGAAAGCTAAGAAGGGCTTTATCTTTTTGTTGAAGCACCCGGAGATTTATCCGCCTTTGAGGAACCCGCTTTAATCCAAAAGCGGCAGAATCATTTTACGGCAAAGAGCAAAAAAATAGAGAATGGTTAAGTTGTATGACCCCATAGGTCCAGGGATACTCGGACCTAAGAAAAACAATGATCTACACACATGTGGTAAGTAAAAACAAAGACGGGATAATCAGTCGATTGGATTAGAAGTGTCTCATCATATATTTAGATTGGAATTATCATGCTGCATTATAATTACCATAATTCGGACAAAAAAATGCAATTGTTACATTTATGTGCTAATATGCCAATCCCTCAAAAGAGTTATATCAAATTCATATTACTATAGATATAACTTTAATTATCGTTTTTTAATACTTGTGTTACCACTGTCTCAAATGCTGATAATCTGGAAAAAACCTGCAACCGCATAATATATAATGTTCGCTGTAACAAAATATGGGGAACAATCAAAAATGAAATGGCAAAATCTAATATTTCAGTTCAAGATTTCCTTGCAGCATATAACCCCAACTATCTGGAGGAGAATTCAAGTACCAGCGAAATATTCGTTTTGGGATTTCCACGTCGCAATTCAGGATTCTATGGGTTGGTTTGACTGCCATCTTCATGTTTTCCGTCTTAAAAAGCCACATGGAAAGAATATTATCGAAATTGGCATACCAATGGATGACTTCGATGACATAAAGATACTTCAAGGTTGGGATGAATATATTTCAGATTATTTTTCCGAACCAGGAAGGGTTGCCTCTTATGAGTATGACTTTGGCGACAGTTGGGATCACGATATTGTTCTTGAAGGAATACTGTTGAAAGAAAAAACCATTAAATATCCATCCTGTATAGACGGTCAACGGGCATGTCCTCCTGAAGATTGTGGTGGTGTATGGGGGTATGAAAATCTTTTAAAAGTTATTGCCGATCCAGATGACGATGAACACGAAAGCACAATTGAATGGTTAAGCGGATGGTATGGGAAATATGACCCAGAAGCTTTCGATGGAAAGAATATTAAATTTGATAACCCAAGAAAGAGGTGGAAGAAAGCTTTTTTGGAACATTGACCTCCTTAAGACCATCTGTAAATACATATAGAAACAGCGAACAATCCATTGGAGAGGGACCGGAAAAGGCTGCGGCTTTTTTGAATGGCATCATTTTAGGAAATTTTGAGGCTTGGAAATAGCCCCTCGGCAAACGCTTTCCGGCCCCTCAATTCGTCGTTATGTGCAAACCACCAAAAGAGAGGCAATAGAATGAGCGACCCAGAGAAAATATATTTTATCAACTATTTAGATTCGATTGATGAATCCAAAGTCAAGAACCTTATGCGCTTCTGCACAGACATCCTAACACAGCAGAGGCCAGACGTTTTGTATTTCTGTTTCTCATCTTCTGGTGGTTTTGTTGCGCCAGGCATAACACTTTACAACTTTCTCATGGCGTTACCTGTCAAGGTTATAATGCACAATACCGGCTCTATTGATTCTATCGCCACGGTGATATTCCTCGCAGGCGCTGAGAGGTATGCTGTACCAAATTCCACTTTCCTCTTTCACGGAATTCAATACACGTTTAGCCAGCCTGCATCACTTACCATAAACCAACTCAAGGAAAAAGTGAGCAGTCTTGAGGAAGATCAAAACAGGATGGCTAGTATTGTTGCTGAACGCACGAAACTAGATGAAGATGAAATTAGACTGTTGTTCCGTCAAGGTGCCGCGAAGGACCCTGAGTTTGCTATGAACAAGGAGTATATTCACGCGATACGCAATCTCAGTATTCCGGCGAACGCGGGCATCACTTCCTTCAATCTCTAAATCTTAAAAAAGGAAGTGCACATAACATCCGCATGGACGCTGAGCGGGAAAAGCTGCGCGGTTTGGGCTTTTGCGCAACTGGTAATTAAACTCTTTTTTTCAAAAGCCTCGCTGCTATCCCGCCAGGTCATGCGGGGCGTTATGCACACTGATTTTATATGAAAATTGTAAGCGAAGGCATACAGAATAAGTTTCCATTTGAGAAATGTTGTAGGCAAATTCTCTCTGTTCTGCCTTCTAAAGACATTGCCGGGATTCAAGAAATTAGGTTTGTTAATAAGTTTACGCATACTAAATCAGACCCAGAGGCTCTGGCAACCTATTTGAAAGATGGGTACAAAAAATCAGGAAAGATTGAAATTAATTTCGCAAATTTAAAGAAGCACAAAATTCCAGAGTATCTTTTTGAATCCCATCCCGAAATAGCAGCCTTATTTTTATCAGAAATTATATCGCACGAAATCGGTCACCACGCACACCACTATCATCGCCATGGCGTTAAGAAAAAACGTTTTGAGGATTTTTCAGCTAAGTATGCCAAGGCAGGATATTTTAGCTATTTGAGATCACGATCTAAAGAAATTTTGTCATCGTATAGGTATAGCAGCTTGAACATTCTTGCTTATGACAAAGATGCAAGAAAAAAATTTGAAGCATCAAGGCAGGGCCTAATTGATTGGTTAAACCAACATAAGGAGGGGATAAAATTCCCCTAACTTTGCATAACAACCGCATTAAGTCGGACGGGCATGCATAGCGGCGCAAACAGTTTTACGCAAATAGACATCAAACGCAAATCGCCCCGCCGCTTATGCGGGGCCGTCACACACAAAAATGACCAATTTTGCTATTAGAGCCTGTTCAATAATTCAGATTTAGTACCGGGCTGAGTTTGCCGGATTTTAT
>JACNIG010000218.1 GCA_014383215.1 Candidatus Desulfatibia vada
AAGCGGCGCGTTGATGTGAACACAGTCGCATAAATTAAGACAAACCGATGCTGGACGCTGGATGCTCGGTACTGAGCATATAAAATAACCATCCTTTTTCATCCAGTATCCAGCATCCAGTATCCAGCATCAAGCATCAAGTATCGAACGGAGCGATTATGAACCCGGCACACCTGATAAACAACATAAAAAAGCACCCGGATTACCACCGGGCGGGAATGATTCTGTGTCATAATGGTGTCGTTCGAAGCACATCCCGAGACGGCCGGAAAGTCTCCGGACTGACCATCTCCGTCGACAATGAAAAACTGGAGCAGGTGGTCGCATCGAACAAACAAACACCTGGAATAGTTGAAATACTTGTTGAGTTTAATGCAAATCGAAATCTGTCCGTCGGAGATGACGTGATGTTGCTGGTGGTTGCCGGCGACATTCGAGAAACCGTCATCCGTGTGTTGACCGACACACTAAACGCCATTAAAACGACGGTTACCCATAAAACCGAATTCTTTGAAGAATATAGGCAACATGGAATTTAAGCAATGAGACTAAGGCGTTTTGCTGTTTTTGTAAGCAGCGTACAAAAAGAATTCGAGGAAGAACGCCGTGCCATAAAGGATTATTTACAAAACGATCCATTGTTTAAACTGTTTATTTCAGACATATTTCTTTTTGAAGATATACCGGCTCAAGACCAGCGGTCGGATATGGTTTACTTAAACAAAGTCGACCGATGTGATATCTATGTTGGTCTTTTCGGGAATGAATATGGGTATGAAGATGCAGAAGGAAACTCACCCACCGAACGTGAGTTCGAAAGAGCAACAGCCCAAAGTAAATATCGGCTGCTTTTTATAAAAGGGCAGAAAGACACGGACCGGCATCCTAAAATGCGCACCCTTATTCAAAAGGCCGGCAATCAACTCATCCGTCGGCGTTTTGTTGGAAAATCAGATTTGATTTCAGATTTATATGCCAGTCTTGTCGATTTTTTGGAGCAAAACGGCGTTCTGCCTGTCACCCCTTTTGATGCATCCCCCCAACCCAAAGCTTCTTTGCGCAACATATCAAATGAAAAAATCTCCTGGTTTTTGGATCGCGCCAGAAAAGAGCGTAAATTCCCCTTAAAGCCTAAAACTCCGTTGATTGCCGATCCGTTGTTCCTTGCGCATTATATCGAAAAAGCCGGCACGGGCAGCCTGGACATGATTCGGTTATGCCGCGAATCCGGTTTGCCGGAACCCGACTTTGAACAGCGCGGCAATCAGTTTGTGGTTACGCTATGGCGAGATTGGCTTACAGATGAAGTCTTGGCCAGATACAACCTGAATGATAGGCAAAAAACGGCAGTCTATCATACGAAGGTCACGGGCCGTATTAACAATGCCCAGTACCGGGATTTGACGGGAATATCCTCGAGAACGGCGCTAAGGGAACTCCGGCAACTAGCAGGTCTTGGTATTTTCGCTAAAGTCGGTGGTACCGGACAGTCGGCACATTATGTAATTGCCAAAGCGAAGCCCATCATTGGTAAGCGAGGGGGGAACCCGTCATGAACCCGCCAAACCCGTCACCGGTGTGCGATAGGAGAACCCGCCACGAACCCGCCAAACCCGCCACGAACCGGGAGGGGGTGAGACACAGAGGGCCACAAATGCCTCAGGGCTGGGCTGGAAACCCCATGGATCGTAAAAGGACAAAGGGATTGAATATGCCAGAAATACACCAAATGGGCCCTACTCAGACATCTCCGGAAAGGGGAAAATTGGGCCATGAGTCGGCTAAACCCATCTGAAAGAGGTTGGGGATATGATTCAGTTCGGTGGCATCCGAAACCGGACATAAACTGGACAAACAGGACATTCAACTCCGAGAGACGCAAGGAACATAATGGTGACAAAGGGGACATCGCCCACATTGTTCGGTTGCAAAGGTCAATTTGATCCAGCACTGAAATTAAAAATATTATGTGAAAAAAAATGATTTTAGATAATAAAAATACAAATCTTAAAGTTCATGAGTGGATTGCCAAATATACGAAAGAGGGAAAATGCAATTTGGTAACCGGATACTTTACAATCGGTGCGCTTGCATATCTATCTGATAAAATAAAGGCTCTTTATATCAATGACGGAAGCATTGATGATCCGCGTGAGCGTAAAGCAAATGAGTTTGCAGCAGAAATTCTAATCCCTCGTGATCGAGATCCAGAAATAGCTTCATTGCGGGCCAAAACATATGCAATCCGTCTGGCGGATGAGCTTAAGATTTCCCCGGGAATTGTCGCCGGGCGTTTCCAGCGTCTAACCAAAAAATGGAACTATTTCAACGGGCTTAAACGCAAGCTTCAGTGGACCGCATAAAACCGCCTGGGGATAAAGTCAATATAATCAACTGCATAACCAAAACCGAAGGTGTCCATTACCGATTCTCGAAAGGGGCACTAAAGGGGCAAAACAGGCCATACAAGAGGATGAAACTATGGATACGGCGTTGGCCAAAGAAAGATTGCGGGGTCGAAAATGTCCTTATTGCGGAGCGGTTAGAGAAGATTTAGTGTATGGCAACGTTGAAAATGACGGTAAAGAAGTTTTTCAAGTCATTGACTGCACTCTCTGCGAAAAACAATTTACCGAGGTGTATTCCTTTCGTAGGGTGATACTTACTGACTATCCGGGAGAAGACTATAGGATTGATTTTAGCGACTGAATCACAGTCGATAGAATGGTGACACTGTTTCCAAAAATTCTGCCCCCGGCGGCCCAAACTCAATGAGTTCACGATTTCGCGTCTTGATTTGTTTACGCTCAAAATGGTACTATTTCAACGTGTTTAAACGTAAGTTTCAGTGGTCTGCATAAAAACGGTTGGGGATTAAGTCAATATAGTAAATTGCGCCTCCAATGTTTTTCTGTTCTTCTTGAACAATGCACGATCCGAAGGTTTTTAAGGAAAAATAGGTTGAAAAAATAATGTCTTGCTTTTTTTCGAATACTGTTTATAATAACAGTGTTTAACATAACAGTATTTAGATACATGTGCGAGACTATCGTGAAGAGCCTGACAGACAAACAATCTAAGATTTATGAATTCATCGTCGCATGGCATATGGAAAATGGTTACCCGCCGACACAGGAGGAAATACGTGACCACTTCGGGTTTGGCAGCCTCAATGCCGTGCGAAGCCACCTTGGGCTGATCGAAAAGAAAGGCTATATCCGTCTGAATTGCGGAAAAGCTCGTGGAATCCAGTTGGTGTCATTACCTGTATCGGTTTTAAGGAAGCAGGAAAACTTTATCCCTTTACTCGGTAGTATTGCAGCGGGAGTACCGATATGGGCAGAACAGAATTTTGAAGACCATCTGCCCATTCCTCCTTCTTTGTTTGGTGGAGATGAGCTTTTTGCGCTCCATGTGTTTGGTGACAGTATGACAGGAGCAGGAATCAGAAACGGTGATATTGCTGTCATACAGAGGCGGGATAGTGTTGAGAACGGGGAAATAGCGGCTGTTCTTATTGAGCAAGAGGTTACATTGAAACGAGTCTATTTGTCATCTGAGTCGCTTGTACTTAAATCCGAAAACCCTGCCTATGAAGACCTCAAGTATGCTGCCGGCAAAAGCGACCTTATTCGTATCCTTGGACGTTACCGGGGAATTGTTCGAACCAGGAATAATCGGTATTGCTCATGAATGTTGTAAACACAGCTAAAGCCTTTGGATGTCACGATGTCGTGCAACTTGACGGTGAGCCAACTCCCAGGCATTTGGAATACCTTGATTTGCTGAAGGTATCCGGACGAAAGACCTTGAAGGTTAATGCGGTCGCTGAATTCCAGTCTAGGCCCCTGCTTTACATTGTATCGAATGATCAGATGCGGGATGTTGACAATAATAAGATGTTGGATTTTCAGTGCCTTCTGGCCAACCGGGGGGAGAGGGCATATCTCGGTATCTTGAGTCCAGGTGAGCTGAATGTGTATCCAGTCAACTTGGACCGTTCCGTTCTGGTTAACAGCCGCAACAGGACAATCAATAAGAATTCTCCGGAAGCTCCGCTTTTTTTTCAAAGTGTCGTGAATGGCGTTTTCACCTTGGAAGGCCAGCCTGAGGCTCCTGACCATGTATTCAAGGCAATTCTTGACCTGATGACCAGATCCTCGAAGATCCTCATAGAAACATACAGCCTGAATCCTATGGATGTCCTCTCGTTCCTTGGCCGGGCGCTGTTCTTCCGTTTTCTGTGGGATCGCAAGATAGTCCGGGCGGGCGAACTTCCTTCCGTGTGTCCACAGGCAGAATCGCTTGGAGATTGCTTTTGCAATGTTGAGAACTCCGTAGAGACATGCCGGTGGCTTGACGAAACCTTCAACGGCGACTTACTTCCTTTTTCCGGTGGTTATTCAGACGTATTCAGGCAGGCTGATGAGCAAACGGGCGGCAGATTATTTCTCGACCTACGGGCCATTCTTATGGGATGGAAGAATGTAGGGATAGAAGCATTTCAACTTCCGATCGATTGGGTTGATCTTGACTTTGCGCACATCCCTATCGGCGTGCTCAGCCAGGTGTATGAGAATTTCAGCAAAATTTGGGATCCCCAACAAAGAGAACAGACAAGTGCGTACTATACACCTAAAAACATTGCGTGCTACCTCGTGGATGACGCATTTGAAGGCGTTACCGACAAGAAAAATGCCCGAATTCTGGACCCAAGTTGCGGAGCCGGGATTTTCCTCGTTTTGACGTTCAGGAAGCTTGTTGCAGCCCGCTGGGAACACGATGGTAAGCGACCTGATACAAATGCGATTCAATCCATTCTCTACAATCAGCTTTGCGGTTTTGATGTCCGTGAGTCCGCCCTGCGCCTGGCAGCGCTCTCGCTTTATATTACCGCCATTGAACTTAATGGAACGCCTCGACCTCCCGAGAGTCTGAGGTTTCTAAAGCCGCTTCAGGGCATCGTACTGCATAATCACAGACGATCTGAAGAGCAGTCGACCAAAGGCTTTGTGCTGGGCAGCTTGCGCCCGGATCTTACCAAAGACTTTAATAACCGTTTCGATTTGATCATCGGTAATCCACCCTGGACTCGTCTGAAGGGAGACAATGAAGAGGCCAAGAAAGAGATCAAGGCACACAATGTCGTATTCACCAAGTTGACGCGCCAGATTCTGATAGATCGTGGACTTGAAGATATTGCGCAGACTTACCGTAATCCTGACAACAACCCGGACCTGCCTTTTTTGTGGAGTTCGACTCAATGGGCAAAACCTGGAGGCATCATCGCCATGGCACTTCCCGGGCGGATCTTTCTCAAGCAGACACCCCCCGGCACTCGTGCGTTTAATGCCATACTACAAGGGGTCGAAATTACAGGGATACTGAATGGGTCAAGCCTTTCGGATAGTGCGGTATGGCCGGGTATGAGTCAGCCTTTCATGCTCTTTTTCGCACGCAATCGTGTGCCAGCCGCCAATAATCATTTTCATTTTATTACGCCTCATTTCGAAAAGCACCTGAATGACAAGGGGCGCATCCGCATTGATTACCAGTCTGCTCAGCCGGTAGCTGCCTCTGAGGCCGTTAAGGATTCACGGCTGCTGAAAACACTGGCGGTGGGAACTGCCCTTGATGTGGAGGTGGTCCGCAAACTTGATGAACTGGAATGGCCGACTGTTAAGTCGTATTGGAAACCCCCGGGCCTTTACTCGGGGCTGGGGTACAATCGCTCGCCAAAACGCGATCAGAGTGATGCATCATTCATGCATAAATTACCCGATTTTATTCCGCCAGCAAATGGTGCGTTCTTGGTTGATGTATCATTACTCCCCAAGTTCAAGAATTCTAAGGCGCATATGCCAAGACGCATGGAATTGTATACACCTCCACTGCTTATTGTACCGGAATCACCGGGGAGTTCACCGTTTTCGCCCAAATCATGGATTGTACGGGAACCAACTGTTTTTCGTAAAAGCTATTACGGCTTTTCCGCTCACAGTTGCAAAGAGGCAGATTGGGTCATAGCGGTGCTTCATTTGCTCACGCATACCGACCTGTTCAGGTATCATGTGCTGATGACGAGTTCGAGGATGGGCGCGGAACGAAGAACTTTTCTTAAGGAGAACATTGAGAATTTTCCGTTCCCGGCAATCGATGTGTTGTCCAAGCGGCAACGACAAATCGCCGTGAAGCTGTCCAGTCAGCTTGAAACCGCATCCAGCAAACCGTGGAAGAAAATCAACGATTTCATTTTTGATCTCTACGGTCTGGATGAGTATGACCGACAGGTTGTGAAAGACACACTTGAAGTGGCTGAGCCCTTTAAGGAGGCTAAGGATCGTGCCAATGCACCCCCTTTAGAGACTGAACGCAAAGCTTTTTATGTTGAACTTCAGCGGTTAATCGCCCCATCTTTCAACATCACGCATGAAACGGTATCGGTCGATGAAGTTGAGATTGCGAGACAGGATATTCCTTCGCCATGGCATTTCTTTGCAGTTTCTTCAACCGTCACTTCCGCAAGCCTAACCCAATCAACGCAGAAAAGCCTGATTTCTCAAATCACCGAAGCAGCGAATAAAACAGGTTGCAGCCGAGTCGTTGTTCACGAAAAGGGGCGTTTGCTCGTAGGGATCACTGGCCAATATCGGTATTGGACGTTAAGTCGCGCCCGTCTTTGCGCTTTGGACATTCTGCGCCATCATCTTGATGCGTTCCCCATGAGGAAAAGCTGATGGATGTCGGCTTTTTTACGCACGGCATAGAGTACACATTACCCCACCCGCAAATCCCACATCGTACCGTCCTGCTTCTTTGCAAGGTCATCAAAAGGGCCTGGCAGCTACTATCAAAAATGCCGCCTTCTAACTTTATTCTACAATCCGCAAATGAAGATACCATTACCCAGGTGTTGGTTGAAATCATTGAAAATCGTTTGCGAAAAAGCGGTGACGTTAATGGCTTCAATTGTGCTTTGTTCGGCAAGGTGACCCGGGAGCCAAAGATTACAAGCGTAGACAAGAAACACCCCGACAAGATGCCTGATATATTCTTCGATCTAAAACGGGATCAACTGCCAATACTAAGCGATCAGGATGGCCTCTTTGTGGAATGTAAACCCGTCAACAGTAGGCTTTTTTCCAACTACTGCAAAAAAGGCCTGATACGGTTCGTTAACGGCGACTATGCTTGGGCCATGCAGGATGCCCTGATGGTCGGGTATGTAAAGAGCAATTATTCGTTTAGAAAACTCGCATCTGTTCTCGATGGTAAAAAGAGCGCCGTCTTGAAGACGACTAACCATTCTGCAGTTGATGAATACACAATCTACTGTTCAACTCACAACAGGGAATTTGAGTGGCATGAAAACTGTGGCAAAGCTTGCCCGATATCGGTAGTACACCTTTGGCTACCGCTGTAACTTCAAGTTCAAATGAAAAAAAAGAATTTAAAGGACATTCCCATTGGAATACGTGCTGGTTTTAAAAGAAACGAACTGCCCGGACCCGTTCCGGATAGCAGCATTAAATATTAACTGGGATATAGCCAGGGAAAAATAAAATGAAATCGAAATTTTCTTTATCATCATTTTGCTTAAACAATTTTAAAGCCGTACAAAACAGTAAAACCATTAGGTTTGCGCCTTTGACGGTTTTTATCGGCAACAACGGATCAGGATACAATTGTATGGTATGAGCATACATCATGAATGTTTTAGCAGAAATATTATC
>JACNIG010000345.1 GCA_014383215.1 Candidatus Desulfatibia vada
TTTCCCAAACCATTCAACCGGGCATCTGCCGCGAACACTGCGCTCTACATCTTCAACCATTTGTCCCATGCTCATCTCAATACTCACGGCTACCTTACAGCTTTTTAGCCGAACGGCTTCCTCAATGGCCTTTCCCGGAAAAGGAAAGAGGGTTTGCGGTCTTACCATGCCCACTTCGAACCCTTCAGCTTTTAAAATGTCGATAGCAGTACGGCACACCCTGCTCATGGTGCCGTAGCTGACGATCAGTGCCTTGTAATCGGCATCCAGGTTATACGGCTCATAGCGAACCTCTTCGCGTCGCATGCGATCATACTTGGCCTTTAAGGCACGATTATGGGCTTCCAACTGCTCTGAATCCAGAAAAAGCGACTTGACCAGGTTGCGCCGGCTGCTTTTGCGGGTCTCCATCCCGTTGGTGGCCCAGTCATCCTTATTGCTTGGCTCAGATTTGAGTTCATCCGGAAATTCCACGGGCTCCATCATCTGGCCGATCAAGCCATCA
Source organism: Candidatus Desulfatibia vada (assembly GCA_014383215.1). Lineage (GTDB taxonomy): Bacteria > Desulfobacterota > Desulfobacteria > Desulfobacterales > UBA11574 > Desulfatibia_A > Desulfatibia_A vada. Next base: position 506 of record JACNIG010000345.1, read on the forward strand.
CCTAAAATCATCACCGGGTTACGATATTTTTCAGCCAATGGAAAGGCCTTCATTACCATTTCAACGGCTTCTTGAACACCTGCCGGCGCCATGACCAGCAATCTGTAGTCACCATGCCCGCCCCCTTTGGTCGCCTGGAAATAATCCGCCTGGGATGGAAGAATGCCCCCTAATCCCGGACCGCCGCGCATAATATTGACAAAAACTGCCGGGCACTCAGCCCCTGAAATATAACTTAGGGCTTCGCTCATCAGGCTGATACCCGGGCTTGAAGACGTGGTAAAAACCCTGGCTCCGCACCCGGCGGCGCCAAAAATCATATACCCTACGGCAACCTCACTTTCGCCCTGCAAAAAGACTCCGCCTACTTCAGGCATCCGCCGGGACAGATATTCTGCGACTTCCGATTGAGGTGTAATCGGATAGGCAAAATAGTTCAGGCACCCGGCCCTTATGGCAGCCTCCCCGATGGCTTCATTTCCTTTCATCAATATTCTACCCATGACTTATCTCCAATTGTTGAAGGCCTCTGTCCCGCCGACAGCGGGACTAAAAGCGGTACGATAAAGGCGCTCGCTATTGCAGCTCCGGCTCGGTGGCATCTTCAACGGTTTTATTAATTGTAATCGCTACATCAGGACACATAATACAGCAGGTTGTACAAAAGATACAGTCCTCCGGACGTGCTTGATGTGCCGGGAAGTAACCCATTGTATTGACTTCTTCAGAGAGTTCCAGAACCTTCTTAGGGCAGACGGCTACACACAGCCCGCAGCCTTTGCACGTGTCTTTGTCGATAATATGTTCATATCCCATAACCTTATAACTCCTTTTATAATCAAATCGTAACCTCTGTGCAGTGATACAGCCGCAAAGACACTAATATTATATCACAATATGCAAAAGTCATTTGTCACTTGTCATTTGTCATTAGTGCTCAACCGCCCTTTTAATACAAATGACAAATGGCAAATGACCAATGACAACCTACTAAGTATGACGGTAGGTTTATAATTCATGCCCCTTATTTGTCCCTTTATGCCTTAGTGGCTACACGGTTGCCTTTCTGCTTGAATTTCACCGGTTTTTTCCACGGAGGAACAAGTTGTCTTTTTATGGCTAAAATCGGACAGTCAAAACGTTTACTCTCTATTGCCGGCAACAGTTCTACCGCGACGGTAATAAACATCAGCGGTAACGCGCTCTCCGCTGATAAGGCTCTGACAAAATCGTATCCTTTATATATATCTTCCACCGAAGTTTCATCGATTAGATTAGCATTACCGATGAGACCGTTTACAGTTATTTTGGAAGCTTTTTCGATCTTATCACGAATTTGGAGGCATCCTGCCGCCGTATCGGTAAAAGGCCGGAGTGGATTCACAACCAGCAGCATATGAACATGCTTGTCCCGCAAAGAATCAGCAAGTGTTGCCAACACTCGGGCTCCGACGTCTTCGCCCCCGACATCCAGTACTGCCAAGGGGCCAGGTTGTCGGAGCATGCCGGCGACAGCAGGGCTCAAAACAGGCAGATCGGCTTGCAGCAGTTCTTCAGGAGGCAATACCACATCAATACCCAAATCAGAAAGCGGCCCTCGGGCCTCACGTGTTCTGAAATAAGGATTGACGAGATCGAGATCTGCAATACGAACGTCAATGCCTGCACGCTTGCGGTCCACAGCAAAATTTATGGAAACCTCAGTCTTGCCGCTACCGTAATTTCCGACAAATGCAACAATCCCTTCGAGTTTTTCCACCTTAACTAACCCTTTTGGCAACAATTGGCAACAATAAGATTAAGCCCTATATATAATGCTGCACCATCAATTCCACAAAAAAAAACTGCCGGATCAGCAATTTAGCTGCTTTGTATTTTCATTTTCTACCACTGTCAAGTTATAAAGCGTCCGCGGCGGCGGACTTTAAACCTAAAACGAAATTATCCGGCGGCGGAAACGGTACGCTATTTTCAGAATCGCTCTAATCTCATGCCGTTGGGCTTGACACTATAGTCACATTTTATTTATAGTTACACCTCTTTAAATATAACCTTCCATTAACACTGGAGAAAACAATGCCTCAAAAAGCACTAATAACAGGAATTACCGGCCAGGATGGCAGTTATCTGGCGGACCTTCTGCTCGACAAGGGCTACGAAGTCCATGGACTTATTCGGAGGTCCAGTACGTTTAATACCCATAGGCTCGAGCATATCTATGTCGATCCTCATGATCCCAAGGGAAAATTTTACCTGCACTACGGGGACCTGAACGACGGTGGTCAGCTTAGCAACCTGGTTTACAATATTCATCCTGACGAAATTTACCATCTGGGTGCTCAAAGCCACGTCCGGGTCAGCTTTGATATGCCTGAGTTTACCGGGGATATCACAGGATTAGGGACAACCAGAATCCTGGAAGCCATACGCCGAAGCGGTATAAAAACAAAGTTTTACCAGGCCAGCAGCAGTGAAATGTTTGGCGACGCCCCGGCACCCCAAAACGAAGACACGCCCTTCTGGCCCCGAAGTCCGTACGCAGCCGCCAAGGTATATGCTTACTGGATGACCAGGAATTATAGAGAAGGTTACAATATGTTTGCCTGCAATGGTATTTTATTCAACCACGAATCTCCCCTGCGCGGAGAAACATTTGTCACTAGAAAAATAACACGGGCGCTCGCCCGTATCAAATTTGGACTGCAGGACAAATTGTATCTTGGCAACCTGGATGCCAAGAGGGATTGGGGGTATGCTCCTGATTATGTGAAAGCGATGTGGTTGATGCTGCAGCAGGATGATCCTCAAGATTTTGTGATTGCGACCGGCCAAAGCCATTCTGTCAAAGAATTCTTGGAGGAAGCTTTCTCATATGCCGATTTAGACTGGAAAGAGTATGTGGAAATCGACCCGAGGTATTTCAGGCCCACGGAGGTTGAACTTCTTTTAGGTGATGCCGGTAGAGCCCAAAAAATCCTGGGATGGGAACCGGAGATCGGTTTTAAAGAACTGGTACGCTTGATGGTTGATGCAGATATAAAAGCCTTGGAGGAAATGAAGCAGTGCCAGGATATTATCCAAAAAATAACAAACAACAGCAAGCAGTAATAAATTTGGACAAGTCAGCTCAACCTTGACCTCAACCTGCTGCTTACAATTCCTTACACAACCTGCTGATGGCCGGCCCGCGCCATGTGCCTTTGCCTGATAATGTCGGTACTCCTCTCGAATCCAGATGCTGTGCGATCTTTTCGAAGCTCATACCCTCTTTTCTCAAATCTGATATATTAGTCAGCAGCTTCTCGCGATCAAAATCGGTGGTTTTGACGGTCTGCTCAGCATGTATGGCCGGGGAATTCGCCTCTGATTCGGATTCTGAAGCGGAACGATCTTCCTCTTGATCTTCCTCCATGGACTCCAAGTCGCTTCCAAATCGTTGCATTAGAACCTTGGCAATACTTTCCATGGCCGCGGCTCTGCGCTCATCTGCCCTAACTTTAGATTCATAGGCATCGGCAAAGCGTCGATGGCTGGCGGCAATATCTTTCAGAGCCTTGTTAACCTCTAAAACAACATCATTCGAAGACTGATGTGGGCTCTTTTTTCCGTTAGCATCGCCTCGCCATTGTGATCCCCGCTGTTGAGAATCTTTGTAGGGTCGATTGCTTCTGTCATTGCGCTTGAATTTGCCGCTGCGCAGATTGTGAAGAAAATCATTCATTTTGACCTCCATAATTTAAGACAAATACACTGTCTTAATAATAAACTAAACAAATCGGAAATTTGAACCCGCTTAAACTAAGGGGTTGTGCCTAACGACAGTGCGAAACCTTTGCAAAACGTCCCCTTTTGCCCAATCTCTGCTTCAGACTCAACATTTTGCACGAAGTGGAGCTTTAGCTCTATCCTCGAAATACTCAATGTATGTCTGTGGTTAATCCGCCTGAGGCGGATCGCCTTTCTTGACCTTGGACAAAATTGAACATTTTTCAAAGGTCTCGATGCTGCGCAGCCCGGAAAGGATGTTTTACATTATAAAATAGCCCTTCGACCTCGTCTTAAAGGACAGGTTTTTCTCTGATGACAGTGCTACGAGCGAGGTGACAGGTCGGCCACAATTCCGATCGGCCCTTTTTATAATTTTATAACAGTTATATCGGCAGACAATCAATTAATGTTAAGAAGTTTTTCACGGAATATATTTTTAATGAAAATTCCAGACAGGAAAAGGCAATGTAAATGATTTCAGTGTGCCTGTCAAACAAAAAAGTGTGGTTTGGAAATTAGGGTGCTAAAAACTAATTTTTTCAGCTGTTTTTGCCCTGTTTTTGCCGATCTTTCAGGCTGCGCCAGCGATCAAGCCTCTGCTTAATGATTTTTTCATATCCTCGTCCGGTGGGTGAGTAAAAACGCCGGCCCTTGAGTTTATCGGGCAAATATTGCTGGGGAACATACGCATTTTTATAATCATGAGCATATTTATAATCTTTGCCGTAACCCAGCTCTTTCATCAGGTCGGTGGGTGCATTGCGGACAGAAAAAGGAACAGGCAGGGTACCTGTATTTCGAATACACGTTTTAACCTCTGCGTAGGCTTTATATATGCTATTGCTCTTGGGAGCCGTGGCAAGATAAACAGCGGCCTGGGCCAGCGCCAGTTCGCCTTCGGGGTGCCCTAAAAATCTGAAAGCCTCCATGGCACTCAGCGCAAATCTGAGAGCGTACGGGTCTGCATTGCCAACATCCTCGGATGCAAACCTTACCATCCTGCGGGCAATATAAAAGGGGTCTTCACCGGCCGCAAGCATACGGCTTAGCCAATAAAGAGCCGCGTCCGGATCACTGCCCCTCAGGCTTTTGTGCAAAGCAGATATAAGATTGTAATGTTCTTCACCATCCTTGTCATATCCTAAAGCCTTTTGTTCTAAAGCCTTTTCTAAGTTTTCAAGCGTTATGCCTGCGGTTGTACCCTCTTGATTCGGATCTTTTCCGGAAACCGCCAGGGAAGCTGCTATCTCGAGGCTGTTCAAGGCCGCGCGGGCATCACCGTCGGCAATTCGTATCAAATGGGACAGTGCCTGTGGATCGATAGTCAGCGCCATAGTTCCAAGACCTCTTCGCCTGGCTTTAAGGGCACTGTCAATGATAACCTCAAGCTCATCCGGCCCCAGAGCATTTAAAGTTATCACACGGCATCTTGACATGAGGGCCGGAATCACTTCAAAGGAAGGATTTTCTGTCGTCGCGCCTATTAAGGTTATCAGCCCGCTTTCCACATGGTGGAGAAAGGCATCCTGTTGGGCCTTGTTGAACCTGTGGATTTCATCCACAAACAGGACTGTCTTTTTGCGGTAAAGGCTTTGCTGCTTGCCGGCCTCCTCAATCACCGACCGGATCTGCTTGATACCTGACAGCACTGCCGAGAATTGAACAAAATGGCTGCTGGTTTCAGCCGCCAGTATTCTGGCAAGGGTTGTTTTGCCGCAACCGGGCGGCCCCCATAGAATCATGGAAAAAATTCGGTCCTGCTCGACGGCATGACGGATCAGGGTCCCCGGCCCCACCGCATGCTTTTGCCCTACAAATTCATCCAGGTGTCCGGGGCGCATGCGGTCTGCCAGAGGCCTCGATGCATCAGCAGCTTTTCTGGCCGAAAATTCAAACAGATCCAATTTATCCTCGTTCCGAGTTGCGAGTTACGGGTTGCGGGTTGCCCGTTCAGGTTACATTTATGCCGTACGGGGTTGTTTTGAAAAATGAACGTCAAACAGACTGAACATCGAACGTCCAACGCTGAACATCGAATAATGATGTCGCTTTGCTCTGCAATTTGATTTCATTCGTTTTTTTTATTCATCATTCGATGTTGGACGTTCGATGTTCGATGTTCATCTTTTAACCTAAATTGAGCGCTTACCGATCACTTTTTTTCCCGACTTGTGCGCTTGCGGAAAATGATTCGAAGCGGTGTTTTGTCAAGCCCGGTCCCGGCCCGGATCTGGTTGGCAAGATAACGCTTATAGGAAAAATGGACGCCCTCCGGATAGTTAACAAAGCAGACAAACGTGGGAGGCCTGGTCGACACTTGGGCGAAATAGTAAATTTTCAGGCGTCTTCCCCTGTAAAGCGAAGGCTCGTTGCGCTCCATGGCGCGCTCCATGATCCTGTTGATCTGCCCCGTCCCGATGCGCCGGGTGTACTGGCTGTAGACCTCATCTACAATCTTGAAAACTTTAGAAACCCTCTGTCCCGTCAAAGCTGAAATCGTCATGGCCGGCGCAAAGTTTATGAATTTGGCGTCCATGCTTAACTGCAGGCGGTATTTTTTTTCGGTTTTGCTGTCCTTTTCCACAATATCCCACTTGTTCAGCAGAAAAATACATCCACACCCGCGTTCATAAGCATACCCGGCGATATTGACATCCTGTTCGGTAACCCCTTCAAAAGCATCGATGACAATCAGGGCCACATCACAGCGTTCAAGACTCTTTAACGCTTTAATAATGGAAAACTTCTCAATCTTTTTCGACACCTTTTTTTTGCGCCGGATACCGGCAGTGTCAATAAGTAAATATGACTTCCCGTCAATTTTAACAACAGAATCAATGGCATCGCGGGTCGTGCCCGGGATTTCACTGACCACCAGGCGCTTGTGGCCCAGGATGCGGTTAATCAAAGAGGATTTCCCCACGTTGGGCTTGCCCACGACCGCCAGTTTGATCATGTCGCCGCTTTCAGCGGCATCCGTTGGCGGCAGTGCCCCCACCAGGTCATCTAAAAAATCGGGCACGCCGTAGCGGTGCTCGGCCGAAATCGGATACAATTTGTCCAGACCCAGGCTGTAATATTCGTAGAGCTTTGCTTCCTGTTCAAGTCCGTCGATCTTGTTGACCGCATAAAAAACCGGCTTTGCGACTTGACGCAGAATTTTGACGATATCTTCATCAAACGGAGAGATTCCGCCCTTGCCGTCCAGCAGCAGAATTACTACATCGGCATCTTCGATGGCCTGCAGGATCTGGAAGCGAATCTCGGGGGCAAAATAATCCTGATCCCCACTGACAAATCCTCCCGTATCTACCAGCGTAAAATCAACACCGTCCCAGGCGGCATCGCCATAATGACGATCTCTGGTAACGCCGGGCATATCATCCACAATGGCGTCGCGGGAGCGGGTTATGCGGTTAAAAAGGGTGGATTTGCCCACATTGGGCCGGCC
>JACNIG010000140.1 GCA_014383215.1 Candidatus Desulfatibia vada
CTCCTTACCGTTATCATGAACATTCTGTCCAACGTTTGCCAAATCAACCGTGCCGCAATAATGCTCGTAAATGAGGAGGAAGGGTGTCTCGAATATCTTCACGGTTTGGATTTGAAAAACGAAGTTCCGGAGGAAATGAAAAATTACAGAGTTCCGCTTGAGCGGGTGAGCAATATCCTTGCAAGGGTTGTCGTTACAGGGCTGCCGGAGTATGTACCTGAAGTAGAGAGTTCAAGCCTGAGAAAAGAAAATATTATGTTAGCTTATGGAAAACCTGCTTCAATATACGTCGTTCCCCTTGTCATCCGCTCCAAGGTGATCGGGGTTATCGCCACGGATGCGGTTGATGAAAAAGGTGTGCCCAAAGAAACCCGGGAAACGCTGGAAGTCTTTGCGCCCCAGATCGCCATTGCCATTGAAAACGCAAGGCTTTACAGCAGGCTCCAGGAGCAGATGCAGGAACTCAAACGATCGAATGCCCTGCTTAGCCGCACGGAAAAATTCTCCTTTTTGGGGAACCTGGCCGCCAGACTGGCCCATGAAATCAAGAATCCCTTGACAGCAATCGGCACATTTTTTCAGATGTTTCCCAGCAGATACAATGACGAAGAATTCAGAAATGACTTTTATAAAATTGCAATGGAAGAAACAAAAAGGGTGAATAATCTTATTACAGAGCTGCTTGATTTGGTCAATACAAGAGAAGCCCATTTTGAATTAAGCAATCTCCATGACCTGATTGGAAAAATGATTCTGCTGGTCTCGCCGCAGACAAATGCCAAGGAAATTATTGTCGAGCTTAAATTTGATCCAAATATCGAACTGGTCTGGATGGATGCTGAAAAGATGAAACAGGTTATTCTAAATCTCCTTTCAAATGCGGTCGAAATTACTCCTGAGGGGGGAAGGATCGAGCTTGCGACCCGAAAAGATAACGAGAAGGGCAAGCCGGCCATGATTCGAATCGAGATCCAAGATAACGGTTCCGGGATTCCTCAAGATATTATTGATAAAATTTTTGATCCTTATTTTACCACTAAACACAAGAGTATTATGCACAGTGGTACCGGACTCGGACTTTTTATCGCCCATCAGCACATGCAGGATCATGGTGGAACTATAGATGTAAGAAGCAAAGTCAAAGAAGGGACAACGTTTACACTGACACTTCCGGTATCTCATACCGCCTGACGTTAATCCCTTGAGTTAAAACTCAATGTGTCAGTTGTTTGTTGTCCGTTGTCAGTTGTAAATCTAACTCGGTTTATCCGGCGTTATGATAACGCTTTGGCTGAAGATTTATAAATCAAGACTTTAAATTTGAATTCCCCGCTGCTTGTCGAAGCGAGGCGTAGATCCGGCCTACCGGGGCAGCGCGGGATGAATTCAAATTGGGATAGGAATTTTAGCATTTCACCAAACTGATCCCGTCCCGCTGAAAGCGGGACGGGAGTTTCATAAAATCGTAACACGATTTTATTCTTTGTCAAGAATTTCCCTTAGTTTCTCTGACAGCTCCCTAATATTGAAAGGTTTCTGGATAAAGCCATCGCAACCCCGGGCCAGTATCTCTGTGGCCTGACCATTGATACTATAACCACTTGACAGCAGCACCTTGATTTTGGGATTGATCTTTTTAAGCATATCATACGTTTCGCCACCGTCCATCTTCGGCATAATCATATCCAGGATGACCATGTCAATCTTGTCTCGATTTTTGTTATATATCTCTAAGGCCTCATTCCCACTCCCGGCTATCAAAACCTTATAGCCTAGTTTCTCCAGCAACCGCTTGCCAACGTCAATAATCATTTCCTCATCATCCACCAGGAGAACTGTTTCAGACCCTTTTAGTATGTCTTTTTCTATTTCTTTCTTTGCTATAATCTCCTTTTCTGTGACTGGGAGATGGATGGTAAAGGTTGTTCCTCTTCCCTTCTCGCTATAGACATTTATGAAGCCGCCATGATTCTTGACAATCCCATATACAGAAGCTAATCCTAAACCTGTACCCCTGCCCATTGTTTTTGTTGTATAGAATGGATCAAATATCCTTTGCTGGGTCGCTTTGTCCATGCCAACCCCGTTGTCGGTTACAGAGAGTTTTACATATTTTCCAGGTTTCATTTCAAAGAGCTTTGTGTAATGTTCGTCAAGACTTACATTTTCTGTTTGGATGTAAATATTACCACCTCCGGGCATCGACTGCCAGGCATTGACATATAGGTTCAACAGCACCTGTTCTATCTGCCTCTGATCGACCTCTATCGCCCAAAGATTTTGTTCATATTTTCCACTAATAGTGATCTCTTTTCTAGTACGGCCAAACATACGGTTTTGTCTTTTGACAAGATCGTTTAAGTCTGTGGGTTTGACCTCATATTTTCCGCCCCTGACAAAACCCAGAAGCTGTTTGGTAAGAGCTGCTGCATTTTGAACATATTCTTCTATTCCTTTCAGATTTTCAAAATCCGGGGAGGTAGAGTCCTTATCCATTAACATCAGAGAGGCGTGTCCCTGGATGCCCATAAGGAGGTTGTTAAAGTCGTGCGCAATTCCGCCCGCCAAAGTGCCGACTGATTTCATCTTGTGAGCTTGAAGGAGCTGTGTTTCAAGTTCCTTTCTTAGTTTTTCAGCAAGCTTTCGTTCAGTTACATCTCTGGCAATACCTCGGAATCCAATGGCTTGATTATTTGAATCTCTTATTAAAGATGCCAAAGACTCAACGAAAACCTTAGAATCGTCCTTTCTGATGAGTTCAAGATTGATTGTTTTTGTAGTTTTACCTGATTGGTAAATTTCCTTTAAGGCTTGATAAATTTTCTCGGCAGTTCCTGCGTCCATGACCTGGCGGTGTTGCATGCCGATTAATTCGTATTTTGAATAACCAAGTATATTGCACATCGAACTATTGAAAAAGGTAAAGTATCCGTTCATATCCACCTCAAAATATCCATCTTCGATGCTCTCGAGTACAGTTCGATATTTATCCTCACTCTCCCCCAGCGCCTCCTCGGCCAGCTTTTTCGATGTTAAATTTATCACATTTCCCATACAAGCCTTTTGCCCATTGTAATTGATAATTGTAGCAAAAGTTTCCAACCATAGCAGTTCGCCGTTTTTTTGTAATGCTCGAAACTCGTAATTTGTTGCATGATTAACACCACTGGCTCTGGCCATCTCTCTTTCTTCGACCATCTTACGATCTTCAGGGTGCACAAAATCCCAAAATTTTTTCCCGATCATTTCCTTTTTAGAATAATTCAGCAACGTTGATAGGCAATCATTTACATACGCAATTACTCCGTCATGGTGGATGAATATTCCAGTCAAGGATTGATCGGTTAAGGCCCTGTATCTCTCTTCAGATTGAATAAGATTGCCTATAAGTTGATCTCGGTCTTGAACCGCAACTTCATAGTCAACTACCAGATCCTTGCTGATGATTTTTAAAACCCATCTGAGCATACGTTTAAACAGGTTTGGCTTTTTCTTCCAGGTCATTTGAAAGACGCAATACTCGTCACCATCAACGATGCATTTGGTTTCCTCACATTTAACATCTGCCGCCCCTGTTATTTTGGCTATACCTGTATAGATCCCCAGGTTCCAGTTGCAGATATCTTTTGTTGGTCGAAAATTCGGGCGGTAACGGAGTTCAAATGTAGATGAATTGTCTGTTAACTCAGAGAGTTTTACCTCCTTTGTTCTGTTGAAGCGTGCATTGAGCTTTGCTGCCTGCTTACAAACATATTTGGTGCTAAATATTCTGCTTACAAAAAAGCTGCTCTTGGTAAAATGTCCGACGGCAGCCTTCTCGCCCGCTTTAATAAGGGAGCTTGAACCACCAACAACGCTCCTAACATTTGCAAACAAAACAACGGAGAATCCATAAGAAACCCAGTAGGCGGAGTCCGTTAAGTGGTGTTTCTGGATCGGTATTAGCCTTGACGGGTTTTTATTATCTGCAACAAGATATCTTTTATTATTAACCAGGCCGCTAAAAACCTGCCGAATCCCATCATCTCCATAATGCTCCTGCAGGTAACCCAGCAATCCTATAAAATTTGCGCAACTTACATCTTTATTCATCAACATTTTGGTCACTAGCCGTCTTTATAACTCAAGTTTTTAAAATTTACATCAAGCCTGCCCTGGCGCGACGCGATTGTAAGAAACTATAGTATAGCATATTATAGTATGATCTGATGAGATTAATCTAACTACTTATTTTAAATTTTTCAATGTGCAGCCAATTTTTTTCCATTTTGTACTGTTCAATAATGATTATGACGGAACAGACCGGAACAAAAACATCATCCTTTTTATCACGGTATGCACAGACCTTTTCAACAACTATTTGCTTGATATTTGCCATGGTTGCCATATTTTTCAGTTTCAAGAAGTCGTGAAAAAAACTCGCCGGCATTGCTCTATGCTAACAAATATCATCAATTCTTTTTGATTATATGGAATAATATTTTCAATATGTTATTGACATTCATTGCCAAACAGGATACGGCAGACTTTCGGTTTTCTTAGTACTGATAGTTTTTAATGTGCAAAATTGTGCTCATTGACGACTACGAAACCGTTCTACCCATGACCACACCATCTTAATGAATATTTAAAGATCATTTTGATGGCGTCGCAAAAAGTCCCATCTACTGCCTTGTAGTATTTCTGCAGAGACTCGGCATACTACATGTATGGCCTTGTTCCTGAAAAAATACTACGCTTTTTTATCCCGCCGGGGTTTGGCGGGGGTATATGAACCTTGGTCGCCTACGGCGCCGCCAAAGGCGGGTAAACCTTTTTACCTTGGCACGGCGTAGCTATGCGAAGACGGCTTAGCCATCTAAAATTGAATTCGGGACTTTTTACGAGATCATTATTTTTTGTCCAATTTTTCTGCAAACTCGATTTTATCTGCAAGCTCGATGATTTTTGGATTTAATCATAAGGTACATCGGGGGAGGGCTTGTTATGAAGATTAATTTAAGTTCTTTTTTGCAATGGCGTTTTAACATTTATATATTCGAAAAACTGGGGTGGCGAATCACCTTCTTTTATATAAGTATCCTGGGGAAATTATATTTTTTCTTTAATAGAAAAGAAAACTGGCAAATCAAAAAGGCTGTTAATACCGTTTTTGAGGATCGTAAAAGCAGATTTGAAATAAGCTCTATTACAAGTAATGTTTTCAAGGGGATATTATCCCATTACTATGAAAAATTATTTAATGCCTATTGCAATTCTGAAACACTGCGAAATTTTGTCGAAACACACATGGAAAGTGAAGGCATGGAAGCCATAAAACAAGGGCTTTCCAGAGGTAAGGGTGTACTGTTGGTTACAGGACATTACGGGGGAGTTGAACTCATTCCGGCTTTCTTAGGGGCCAATAATTATCAGGTCACTATTGTCGCGAAATTCAAAACAGAAGATTTGCGCAACAAATCAATACGGCAAGCAAAAAAGTTTTCAACAAAAATCATTGACGCAGACAATACACCCAACATCATGAAAGCCGTATGCAAACACTTAAAAGAAAACCGCATCGTTATCACTCAATGCGACGAAATCGAAGAGTGGAAACCAGGCCGAAAGGATTGCATTTCTTTTCTGGGAAAACCGGTCCTGCTGGATAGAACCATAGATATTTTAGCCAAACGGTGCTGCGCGGCCGTGGTTTTTGGTGTGATGCACAGAGAGTATAACCATCGATACAAATTCATCGCAACTTCACTGGAAGAAATGGCCAAACAGTCTCAGCGGTCCCAAGACATCTCTATTGGAGCTTTGGTGTTACAATTTATGGAACATTATATTTACAAATACCCGGAAGGATGGTATCAGTGGAAAAAATATCCGGTACTCGATATATTTGAACCTGCCGGAATGAGACTTGAAGCTCCGCTAGCGCTCCCGCTGCCGGAACCTTCCTTTGGCAGAGTTTATTGACGGGTATTTGTATATTTTGAATTCAAACTCCCTGTAGCTTGCTGCAGGGAGTTTGAGTTATTGGTTCTTACTTCCAACCGGGCCAAACGATCATCATATGGGACGAATAGAAGCGAAAAACAGTGCAAATTAACAAAATCAGAGTACATCATATAAAGCTCCCTTTTGCATTCGATTTTTCTCATTCCTTAAGGAAAAGATCTTCAGCTAAGAACGTTATTGTCGAAATAATTGCCGAACAGGGCAAAATAAAAGGATACGGAGAAGGTGCTCCGAGATCTTACGTGACCGGGGAGTCACAAGATAGTGCGGTTAAAAGCATTCAGCGTTTCTTAAAGAAAAGTACTTTTCCCTGGGATTTGAATGATGTTTCTCAAATCCGGGATTTTGTTGACAGCCTTTCCAAAGACAAGGATCATAATGCTGCAATTTGCGCTCTTGAAACAGCCCTACTGGATGCTTTAGGGAAACGTCAGAACAGATATATTATGGACTATTTCTCTCAAGATTTTATTGCCGGAGATGTCTATTATGGCGTCTCAATCCCACTTGCCGACAAACAAACAGTATCGAAATTATGTCAATTATCCAGAAAGATGAACATCAGCAAGTTACGGCTGAAACTGGGAAAAGACTTCGAACAAAACAAAGCCATCATTGAAACCGTGCACTCGGTGTTTGGCAAAGATTGTGATCAAAGAGCGGACATCAATTGCTCATGGGACAAAAAGCTGGCCTTTAAACATATATCTCTGATAGAAAAATACAAAATCAGGGTTGTTGAACAGCCTATGGCCCTGGACGATCCTGACGTGGCCGATTTCGCCGGGGCTATGCAGGCTTCCGGTGTGGTTCTGATGGCCGATGAGTCGGCCTGCTCCTTAAGCGATGTAAAAAAAATTGCCAAAGAAGGCTATTATAAAATGGTAAACGTAAGACTATCCAAATGCGGCGGATTTAGAAAGTCTCTCGAGATAATTGACTATTTACGGTCGAACAAAATTTCTTTCCAGACCGGATGCCATCTTGGCGAGTCCGGTGTTCTTTCCGCTGCCGGCAGGGTGCTGTGTTTGCTCTGCCGCGATGCCGTTTACTATGACGGTTCTTATGATAACTACCTGTTAAAGGAAAATATTACCCGTGAAAATGTAACTTTCGGCCCCGGCGGCAAAGCGGGTCCTCTAACCGGTTCCGGTTTGGGTGTCAAAGTAAGCGCTCAAAGCTTAGCGCGCTTGAGTAAAGGCGCCACCACCGCAACCGTATTAAACCCTAATTTTAATAGGAATTAACAATGAAATCAGATTTTGGTTATCCTTGTTGGAAAGAAGAACACAAATCTATACTAAAAAACCTTGTTGGTAAAAACATTAAGATGTTGTTTTCAGGAGGCAAGGACTCGTCTGTCGTTATGTATTTTATCTCGAAAGCAGCAAAAGAATTCGGATTCGACTTTACGGCCCATGCAGGAGCATTTCCTGTTAGTAGATATACTGACACAGAAAAAAAAAGAATTGAATCATATTGGATTAAACGGCGTGTAAATATAACTTGGTATGATATAGCAAAAACGGATGACCACCTAAGAAGTTCAGAAAACCCATGCCTTATATGTCAAGAGGAGAGAAAAAAGTTACTTAAGGACATTTTGACCAGCTCAATAGACGACTGGGAGAACCTCGTCCTAATCGTATGCTTCTCCCTCTGGGACATCGTCAGTTACACCTTAGAGCAGTTGCTGGGTGATATTCTTTCTGATTCTGAACAACAGATCGGTATCGAAAGTAACAAACGGTTTAAGGAAACAGCCCAGCGTTTTTATCCTATCATCAAGATGAAGGAAGGATATACTGTTTTCAGGCCTTTAATCAAGTACAACAACGATGATATCTTTAAAATCATAACCCAAGAAGGTATTCCGCTAATCTCGATCCCTTGCGAGTTCAAAGACTTAAGGCCAAAGAGAATTCTAGAAAAATACTACGAAAAAATGGGGTTGCGATTTAATTACAATCAACTGCTTGCTTTTGCCAAACAATCACTTAACCTCCCTGACATTTCTTCTTATTCAGCCATTGCCAAAGAAGACTATTTTCTCGACATTTTTTAACCATTGATGAATTTTTGCTCAATGAAAATATTACCCGGGAAAATGTTTCTTTTGGATCAGGCGGTAAAGCAGGGCCTCTAACCGGTCCTGGTCTGGGGGTCGAGGTAAATCGTCAAAACCTGGCACGCCTGAGTGAAACATCCGAATCCATGACCCGCCCTGCAACCCTGAAACACGGTTTTTTGCTCCGGAACTAACATCAAATTCCAATATTCAATCGTTCGACCCAGAGGCTCTCAACAGGTGACCAAACCTTCCAGGTCGAGAGATTGTTTGGATTTTTGAATTTCGGTTATTGTGATTTGTTTGATATTTGATGTTTGTTATTTGGAATTTAACTTACTACATTTGAGCTTAGGTGCACCCCTATGGGGTGAAATCAAAGCCTGGCCCTCTGGACCAGGATATTTACTAAAAACCGCCTATCTGCCGGCCTTAATATCGAGGGTATACACTCGGAACGTTCGGGAAAAGCCTTTTAGTTCTTTTTCTCCTTCGAATTTGCATTTGAACTGATCGTTTACCAGCGCCCATGTTGCATGGCTAATGAGTACTTGGCCGGGTTCACATATGCTTTCCAAGCGGGAAGCCAAATTTGCGTGCATACCAATTGCTGTGTATTCTTTTCGCATTTTTGAGCCGAATCCGCCTACGGTTACCATCCCGGTATTGATACCGCACCTTATCTGTAAAGAGTGTTCGACGCCTTTTTTATACCATTTTTGCTGAAAATGTTTCATACTCTCTTGCATATCGAGGGCCATTTTAACGCATCTGACGGCATGGTCCTTATCGTTGGTGGCCTCGGGAGCTCCGAAAAATATGAACAAGGCATCGCCGGTTATATTTGCAAAAGTTCCTCCAAATTTCCTTGAAATATTATACATCAGCGAAAAATAGCTGTTCAATAGATGCGCCAAATCTTCAGGATCAATGGCGTCGGACAGTTGGGTGAAATCTTTAATGTCTGAAAAAAACATTGTTAATTTTTTCCGATAATGCCCTTTTATTTCTTCAATCTGGCCGTTTAAAATCTTTGCCGCCAGTTGGGGAGGAACATAACTGGTCAAAATTTCCTGAGCATTTAATACTTTTTCTTTTTCTTTTTGCAATTCAATCGTTCTTTCTGCAACCAGCTGCTCCAAATTTTTTTGGTATCTCTTGTTTTCAAGGACAAGCCTGTATTTCTTAACGGCATTTTCAATAAGATGTTCCAGAAAATTAATATCTCTGCCCTTCTCAACATACCCTTCCGGTTTGAATTTGTTGATAACTTCACGAAGATCGTGTTCGGATTGAAAAGCTGTATAAAATATTATCAGCACATCAGGGCATTTTTCCTTTAACTTCGGGAAGGTTTCAAAACCATTCATTTTTTTCATTTTTACATCGAGTACAACACAATAAATTTGACTCGACAGAAGGTCAAGGCCTTCGTGCCCGCTTTCTGACGTTAAAACTTGGTATTTTTTGGAAAGTATTCTGGTAAGACCGAAGCGAATGGATTCATCGTCATCGATCACCAAAACCACCGGCCTGTCATTTTCAACCACAACTTCCCTGGTGGGATCTTCAAACTTTTTCAACAAATCTTCAAATTCACTCATGTTCTATGGCCTTGTTCCTTGTCTGTGATATTTCACAACAAATGAGGTGTCTCCGGCAAAGTTACCATAAAAACAGTGCCTTTGCCCGACTCTGATGCAACTTCTATTTGGCCGTCATACAGTTGAACCAGCCTTTTAACGACACCCAATCCGAGCCCTGTACCAGACTTAGGTTTAGTGGAAAAGAAAGGTTCGAAAATTTCATTCAGATGATCTGGTTGTATACCTGCGCCGTTATCCTGAACTTTTATAATGATCGTATTTTTATCTTTATGGTTTCGTTTTTCAAGCAAGACATTAATTTCACCACAGTCAGTCTCTATTTCAGAAATAGCATCCTTGGCATTTAGTATCAGATTGCTGAAAATTGAATTCATATGAGTCTCGTCGGCAACTACAACAGCCCTTTCCGCTCCAGTCACGGAGTACTTGATGCCAATTTTTTCAAAATCCTGACTAAAACGCTGTTCATATTCGTTAAGCAGCTCAACCAGCTCTACAGGTGTATCTCCGGCCTTAATTTCAGACATCTTGGCATAATCACGAATCTGGCTGGTTATGGATTGACCTCTGTCAAGATCCTTTGATACACTGGAAAGGGTCACATTTATATGATATGCTATGTTTGCGATAGTCTTGAGTTCCGGTATGAAGTCTTGAACGATTTTTTCTTTTGGAATGTTATATTCTTCGTGTATCCGGGAGACAGACTTTAAAAGGGCGGTGGCAGAATCCTGCAACACGGCCGCACAGGATTTATCCATGTTGTTATAATTGAGAGCGGTTTTTAACTCAAGCTGCGCACCGGTCAGAGCATTGCGCATTTCATGGGCGAACCCGCCGGTAATGCGATGCTCAACAGATTTCTTTTCGGCCTCGACAAGTTTTGCCTGGGTTTCTTTTAGTTTAGCGGTGCGGTCGTTAATGATTCCTTCCTGGCTTAACGACAAATAGTTTAAAATCAGATTGTCATAATCTCTGGCTGTTATGTATTCAGGATCAATCATACTGTGGCAGAAGATCATGAACCTTCTAAATTTATAATGATGGGTCCAATGCAATTCAAAAATACAGTCATCTCCCCCTTTATTGACACATTCGGTTTCTATGACAACAAGGTCATAGGCCCCTGTGAACTTTCCCATTCCGGTATAAATGCCGGCGTTCCAGTCACACACATGCTGGGATATTTTACCCTTGTATTCATCCTTATAATTGAGCTTTACTCTTGAAAATCCCCTTCTGTATTCTATCAGGTTCGGGTCTTTGAGTTTATTAAGCTTCTTATTAATTGGAATTAAAATTTTTAACAGTTTTTTGGGCGAAAATATTCTGAGTAATTGAAAACGCTTTGGCTGTGCTGCTTCCAGCATGCGATAACCGGCGATGATTCCGGCCTGGAACAATGGGCGATAACCTCCAATTGCCTGAGAGGCGTTTTCAAATAATTGCAGGGAAAATTCATTGCTGTGCCAGTATCGGTCATCTTTGAGGTGTTCTTCTTTGACCGGATAAGCCAAGCCGGCATCATCGGGATCTGAAATTAAATATTCAGGATTGTCTACCAATCCATCAATCAATTTTAGGACTGCTGCCCGTCCCGAGAGACCGCTTGGAAAGATGGGGGTGGTCTCGATATAATTGAAAAGCTGCGCCCAGTTTTTACAACAAACTTCTTTGAGCATCGGGTTTGTGTGAGACGCAGTCATATCGATCTCCGGAGAAGAATTTCTCCTCTTCGTGGTTGATGTTTTCGTAAAAAACAAAAGTCTTGTTTATTGAAAACGCTGCGGCTTAAGCTGTCGTCGCCGTTGATTTTTCCAGATATCGCTTAAGGACTTGACCAAAGAGGCGGGTCCCTATATCCAGGACGGTTTCGTCAAAGTCAAAATACGGCGAGTGCAGACCATGCTGCATTCCCTTACCAGGATCGTGGCAACCAAGCCCTACCATTATACCGCCCCACTTGTTGCAAAAATAAGCAAAATCCTCGGCTCCCATTCTGGGTAGCAGAGAATGGACATGGTCTCCGCCCAGCACTTCTGTGGCAACATCCTGTGTGTGCTTTACAAGCTTGGGATCATTAACCAGTACCGGATATCCCGGAGTAATCTGAAGGGTTGCGGTAACATCGTGCGCCACTTCCACACCTTTTACCATTTGCTGAAATCGCACGACAATCTTTTCCCGTATTTCAGGGCTCAAGGTTCTTAGAGTCCCTTCCAGAAATGCTTTCTCGGGTATGATGTTTGATGTTGTTCCGGCCTCAAAGCGTCCAATGGTGAGTACGGCACTGTCGAGTGGCGGCAGCTCCCTGCTGATGAGAGTTTGAAGTTGGGTTACCAAATGCGCTCCCGCAACAATGGGATCTTTACATTGATGGGGGTGGGCACCGTGACCGCCCCTGCCTTGCAGCTGTATGGTGAAGGTATCTGTGGCAGCGTTGCTTATTTTTGGAGCTATACCGATATCACCTGCAGCGAGTTCAGGATAAAGGTGGCAGGCAAAAGCGGCTTCTACGGGCAGCGAATCAAAAATACCGGTATTAAGCATGGCCTTTGCACCTGCGCCACCTTCTTCCGCAGGTTGAAAGATAAAGAGAATCTCCCCCGCTCCTTTCTGAGGCCAGTCCTTTTCCAGCATCCATCGAATCACCCCCAGGGCGATAGTCATATGACCGTCGTGGCCGCAAGCATGCATGCAGCCGTGGTGTTCGGATTTATAAGGGGTTTCATGGGCCTCTTCCAAGGGCAAGGCATCCATGTCGCATCGAAAGGCCACGACCGGTCCGCTGCGTTGGGCGCTGAGTTTTGCCACTATACCGGTTTTTCCGATACCTGCTTGAAAGGGGATGCCGAGAGAGTCAAGTACTTCACAAATTTTAGCGGCGGTCTTTTCTTCCCTGTAGGCCGGTTCGGGGAATCGGTGAAACCAGCGGCGCAGTTCCACCAACCAATCGAAAAAATCCCCCGGCAATTTACTGGACATTCCTACCTCTCCTAACCCGATTCATCATATTAGAACGATAACTCACCGCCCATTCGCTGCGCTCATTAGAGCCGCAGAGGTTATCTATTTTGTTGTTTTGCCGTTGACCCCGCTTTTAGCGGGATCAACGGCAAAAGAAAAGTAACTTTTCTTTGCGCTCTGGAGCGCCTTTGCAGTGAAAATGGAAAACGAAATCAAATTACATATTTAAATTCTCCCAGAATTGCTCATGAAATATGCGGGCTAACGGTTGGCAAAAAGACCGATTGCCAGCAATACAGGGGTTAAAATATTGATGACAACGTTGCGGCCCATATACGGTATCAGTTTTGGTATATCATCGGCATGACGGGCCACGCCTTGCACGGTTGTTACTGCCAGAAAAATTGAAGCAAGGGCCACAAGGCTACCCAGGGGAAGGACTCCGGCAAGATATCCGAGAATGATCGACCCATATGCAGCGGCAAGAAATGCGCTATAAACCTTAACGCTGGCCTTTTTGCCGATGACAATCGGCAAATGGCATCTGCCGATTTTTTTATCGGCTTCAACATCCGGAAACTGGTTTAAAAGCAAAAGGTCACTCACAAGAAAAAACGGAACCAAAGAGGCGTTAAATGAAGTCCAGGAGTAAGCACCGGTCAGAACAAAATCGGTGCCCATCACCATTAAGGGACCGAATCCCAGCCCTGGAGCGATCAAACACAAGAAAGGGTTGCGGGTAAACCATTTTGTATAAGCGACAATAGTAATCAGGCCGAGTATACCCAGAGGCAAAAGCCACAGCCCTCTGATATACACAAAATATATCCCGGCAAAGGCTGTAATCGCCAGGCATACAAGGCCGGAAATTAAAGCTACATGGGCTTTGTCAGGTCTGGCGGGCAAAGTCCCGCTGCCGCCGCTGAAGGGAGTTCGACGGGTATTGAAGTCAAGGCCGCTCCTAAAATCGTCATATTCATTGAGAGCGTTGACACTGATATGAGCGCTAACAGCGCCGATCAGGGCGATGAGAAGATAAAAAAGATTTATTTCACTGCCGGACCATGCTGCCGTGGCTGCGCCAAGGGCAACACATGCCGGAGGTAAAACGAGAAAGGGCAGCCGCATGGGGCCGAATATTATCGCTCTGTCAGCTTCCATTCGTGACTTTTTACGAGATCATTAAGGTTGACTATAATGTATTTGATTCAATCTGTTTTGCCGCGCACTATATGATGAAAACATTAAAACTTCAAGCTAAATTCAATAAACTCGAGGATCCGTCCTGCAACAAAAAGGTTGTTGATTTGCCTTTTAAAAGACATTATTCTACCTTAAGTACAGATCTCGTAAATAATGATAGATGATACGGTGATTTTTTGGACAAAACGCTCCATCTCTAATCAAAAAGTTGGGTTCAAAGGTTCAACGTTCAAAGATTCAAGGTTCAGTTTAAATCTGAACCGTGCCCAATAATAATGTAACCCTGAACGGGGAACTGTGAACCTGTGAACGCCTACTAAAGGTCTATGGTCAATTATATAAGATAAATAACGAGGTCTGAATTAGGTGTACCCGATCCGGGATAGGAGTCGCACCATGAAAAGATCCTTCCTTATTGTTTTGATCTTCACACTTTGTCCTGTGCTCCTTATATCCGCAAGGCCGGGAGATACTCCCAAATACCAGCAGGCCATAAAAAAAATGGTCGATTATCAGATACGTATGCGCGGCATTACCAATCAAAAAGTCCTCAGTGCCATGACCATCGTTCCCCGGCATCTTTTTGTACCCGCAGAGCTTGTCAACCGGGCATACGATGACCATCCTCTTCCTATCGGCCAGGGGCAGACTATTTCACAACCCTATATCGTCGCTCTCATGACGGAAAGCCTGCAGTTAAAAGGAGGTGAGCGCGTTCTGGAAATCGGTACCGGTTCCGGTTATCAAGCTGCAATTCTTGCCAAGGTCGCCAAAGAAGTCTACACCATCGAAATCAAGGAAAAACTTTTCAAAAAGGCCGATAAATTATTGCAGTCAATGGGTTTTAATAACGTCCAAACCCACCATGGCGACGGCTACTTCGGCTGGGCTGAAGCAGCACCCTTTGACTGCATCATGATCACCGCCGCCGTCGACCACATTCCGCCGCCTCTTCTTAAGCAGCTTAAAGACCGCGGAAGGCTTATTCTGCCCCTGGGCAACCCATTTGCCTATCAAAACCTTTCCCTTGTAACCAAAAACAAAGAAGACTATTCCCTCCGGCAAATCACCGGCGTCCTCTTCGTCCCCATGACCGGCCACGCCCTCAGCCCGAATTCCTCATCAAAAACATTTCGGAAAGATTTCCCATGATTTTTATAGCTGTTTTTCTGCTTTCACTCTCCGCGCTTACTTTTGAAGTGCTCCTTACAAGGGTTTTCTCTATTGCGCAATGGAACCATCTTTCCTTTATGGTCATCAGTATTGCCCTCTTTGGATTTGCAGCCAGTGGCACTTTTCTGAATATCCTGAATACACGTCAACAAGACTGGGGCGAAAGATTTACCGCTGTCGATTGGATAAAAGCCGTCATTATTCTCTATAGTGTCAGCGCAATCGCTGCATTTATCGTTCTGAATCAAATTCCACTCGATTATTTCAGGCTGCCCTTGGAGCCGGTTCAGACGCTTTATCTGCTGATCGCCTACCTTCTTTTGGCGCTGCCGTTCTTCTTCACCGGACTCATTGTCTCGGTTGCTTATGCTTATATCCCGGAGAAAACCGGTCTTGTTTACTGTGCCAGCATGGCCGGTTCGGCCTGTGGTGCGATTCTTCCGATTGCACTTCTTCCCTTGTTCGGCGAAGGCAGGCTTATCATCTTTACGGCCCTCATCCCTTTGATAATTGTGTTTTGGACAGAATCTGAGCCTGCCGCAAAACATATTTCAGCTGCAAGCATCTTTCGCAAGAAACGATTCATTATGCAGGCATCCGGTCTTGGAATTTTTCTGCTTGCCGGCCTGATCACTGTAGCCGCCGGCAACCTGATCCAAATAAAACCTTCGCCGTACAAAGCCGTCAGCCAAATGCTCCAGTTCCCCGACACCCGGATAACCGCAACCACTGCCGGCATAAGGGGCAGAATCGACAGCGTTAAAAGCCCCTATCTTCGCTTCGCACCGGGATTGAGCCTTAAATATGCCAATACGCTCCCCAGCCAGTGGGTGACCTTAAAAGACGGAGACGAGCCTTTTGTTTTTTATAATCTGCTGCATCCGGCACAGGCACGATTTGCCAATTTCACACTTCCCTACGCAGGATATCTGCTGGCCCCCGAGCCCGAAAATATTCTCCTCATCCAGCACGGCGGCGGAGGCCTGAGTATTCCCTGCGCCATGGCCGCCGGCGCCGAAGAAATTACCATCGTTCAAGAGCATCCTCAAATTGCCCGCCTGGTTCGAGACCACTACGGAGTTTTTGTAGTAAACCAACATCCCCGCACCTTTCTGGCCCGATCAGATAAACACTTTAGGATTATCCATGTGGAAAGCTGGGGAACCTCCCTTCCCGGTTCAGCCGCCCTTGCTCAAGAATACCTGTTTACCGTCGAATCGTTCACACAATACCTGAACCACTTGAAAGAAAACGGAATTCTTATCATCGCGCGCAAACTACTTCTTCCACCGGCAGATTCAATCCGTATGTGGGCGGCAGCATATGAAAGTCTCAGATCTATCGGAATCGAGAAGCCTGAACACCATATCGCTATGCTGCGTAACTGGAGTACTTTTACCCTGATTGTTTCGGTCCATCCTCTGTCCGATAATAAAGTGCTTAAAGAGTTTGCCCGGAATCGTAATTTTGACCTGGTGCACCTTCAAGGCCTTGTCCGCAGCGAGGCCAACCGATTCAATATATTTGAGGCGCCTTTTCATTTCCTTGAAATCAAACGTCTGGCTGAAGCCTACCGCCTGGGAACGGCAAAAGACTACTTTAAAACATATCCTTTGGACGTCGCTCCTCAGACCGACAACCGCCCTTTTCCCGGTAGATTTCTCAAATGGCTCCAATTAAAAGCGCTTTACAAAATTACAGGGAGCAGATTTTATTCTCTCTTTATGTCCGGTGAAATCGTCGTTGCCGTTGTCTTTGTCGAAGCATTGGTGGTTGCGGCCCTTCTGCTGGTGCTTCCGCTGATTGCAATTGGTAAAGGAAGCCCCAAGCCTTCCTTTACCAATTGCCTTTACTTTTTAGCAGTCGGCGCAGGCTTCATGTTTGTCGAACTCTTCTTTATAAAAAAATATATCTTTATTTTCGGTGATGCGGTGGTCAGTTTTACGGTGGTGCTCGCCGGGGTTCTGGCTTCTTCCGGCTTGGGAGGATACTGGTCCCAGAGAATCGATCCACGGAGCCTACGGTTAACCCTGACGGTCTTAATCGCCGTGCTATCCCTTGTTTTTTTCGGCCTTGACCTGCTTATCCATCACATAATCGGGCTTTCTATCACCATGCGCTACTTGATTGCATTGCTGCTGCTGGTCCCGGCGGGCCTTTTGGCGGGCCTGCCTTTCCCTCTGGGTATGCGGTATCTGCTGAAAAGTCCGGGCGAGCGGGCCTATGCCTGGGCGGCTAATGGCTGCGCTTCGGTTTTGGCATCAATTGCCGCCGCCCAAATCGCGCTCAGTCTGGGTATCCCAACAATTATAGCCTGCGGGATTGCGGCATATATGCTGGCATTTGTCAGCGCGAAAATTGAACCTTAAAAGCAAAGCTGATATTGATGGACAAATAAACAAAGATTTGTTAGAGTCGTCTTGGATTTTCCTGAAATATTAGGGTAGTTTTTGGCTCAGCCAAAAAGAAAAGGGAGACATATATGAGTGATATCGATTTGCAAGCAGGCAAAATAAACCATGAAGGTGAATGGCTTGCTGTTGAGGATCTGAAAAGCAAAATACAGGCAAAAATGGATGCCGGAGATATGAAATTCTCAAATCTTGCCACGGCCCTGGAAGAGCTCAATGCTGCCATGGAAAATTCACATACAATCGAAACCAAGATCGTTATTCCCAAGGCTGATTATGAAAAGCTTAAAGAGCTGGGAGGAGAGGACGACGATTTAGGCTGTGTGCGCAAGGCGGTTATGGCATTTTTGGAAATCGATGCCCAGGCAACACCTGCTTCCGAACGGGCAGCTGCGCCGGAAGAGAAAAAGAAACAGGCCATTAGATGTGCAAAATGTAAAGCAATGATTGAGATCCTTGCTGGTGAAGTACCGGCAGAGATAAAATGCCCTGAATGCGGCACAACCGGCCGCATAAAAGCTCAAAAAAGCGAAACCCGCCACCAGGATCATTTTCTGGGTTAACCCGTATTTTTCACGAGCCGAGTTTTATAACCTCCAAGGCGTAAGTCAGGCTGCTTCGGAATTGTTAATTAAAGGTCCGGACTCGGATTGAGGCCGCCTATGATTAAATATTTGTTATCATTTCTGGCGCTGCTTTATGCCTTATCTCCTTATGATATCATCCCGGATTTTGCCATTGGTTGGGGCTGGATCGATGACCTGATTGTTGTGTGGCTCTTGTGGCGGTTCTTCAAAGCCTGGCAAAACAAGCAAGCCGGTTACCGTAATTATTACAACCGGCAGTATTCAGAAAAAGAAACAGCCGGTGCCGATACACAGCCGGATGAATCCCACGGGCCCAAAGACCCTTATATCGTCCTGCAAGTGGAAAGAGACGCTTCCCCTGAACAGATAAAGCGGGCCTACCGTAACCTCGCCAACAAATACCATCCTGATAAGATTCAACATTTAGGCGAAGAATTTCGCAAACTGGCGGAAAAACGCTTTAAGGAAATCGAAGAGGCTTACCGGGAGTTGACATCCAAATAGAATTTTGCAGATATCGCGAACCGAGATACAGTTGACGAACAATAAATAACTTCGGCTATTTTCTTAGCTCATCCCTAACAGCTATCCCTATTTTTTCTAAAGTATACGGCTTTTTGATATATTGGCCTGCACCTAGTTTTAGAGCAGCCTTTGCATCGTCGGTTTCAGAAAACCCGCTGGCTATGACGGCTTTTTGGTTAGGATGTATATTTATTATCCGCTCGTAGGTTTCTCGGCCATTAATACCAGGGTCCATTATCATATCTAACACCATCAAATCTGCTGAATTGTTTTTCATATACTCCACTGCTTCTTCACCACTTGAAACTGAAGTGACGGAATAACCCAGTTTTCTTAACACTCCAGTTGCGATTTCCCCCTGTTCTTCCACATCATCCACAACTAAAATTGACTCGCCTTTGCCCATATAATCTTCAAGGGACAATATTGATTCATCTTTTGCTATATCTTTTCTTGTTACAGGAAAATAAAGCGTGAAAGTCGTTCCTTTGCCTTCACGGCTTTGAACATCAATATATCCGTTGTGATCGTTGACAACACCCCAGACAACAGCCATGCCTAATCCTGTTCCGCTTCTTCCCATAACTTTTTTTGTGTAGAAAGGTTCAAAGACCCTCTCCATATCCATTGGAGTCATGCCAACTCCATTATCAGAAATTGCAAGAATGACATAATCTCCCTCATTAATATCATCATACCCTTTTATCGGTCTGTCTATATATCTGTTTTTGGTGGATATAAAGATTTTACCTCCACTGGGAACGGCCTCAGCTGCATTAGAAGTCAAATTCATTATAGTTTTGTAGAGATGAACAGAAGAACCTAAAATATTTAACAGCTCTTTTTCAAAATCCATTTCGAATTTAACATTAGGGTGAAATCCTTTTAATTTTTCATGCTCAGGGGATTTCAAATAATCAGATATAATATCATTTAAGGTCAAAACTTCAGTAATGGCAACGCCTCTTCTCGCTAAGGTCAATAGATCCTGAACTATAACGGCAGCTTTTTCACCCGACTTTTTTATTGTTAAAACAGGTTTCCTTAAAGGGCTGTCCTCGGGAATATCCATTAATAACAACTCCGGATAACTTACAATGCCTGAAAGGACATTGTTGAGGTCGTGAGCTACCCCTCCTGCAAGGATTCCAATGGTCTCCATCTTTTGGGCTTGTAGAAGTTGAGATTCGAGTTTCGCCCTTTCTTTCTCGGCGAGCTTGCGTTCGGTGGAATCCCGCGCAATACCCCTAAACCCTATGGGCCGGCTTTCTGAATCTCTCATTAGCGAAACTGAAACTTCAACATATCTTTTAGAACCGTCTTTACTTATAACCTCCCAATTAAATGCTTTGGCAGGCTCTCCGGTTTTGTATACCCTGTTAAATGTTTCATATAGTTTTTTAGCGTTCTCTTTGTCTGTGTACTGCCAGTTATTCATGCCGATTAATTCATCTTTGGAATACCCAAGGATTTTGACTAATGAATCGTTGAAGAAGGTAAAGTTTCCGGCAATGTCAACCTCAAAGTAGCCATCTTCGATGTTTTCAAGGATGGTTCGATATTTTTCCTCGTTTTCTCGTAACGTCTCCTCAGCCTGTTTTCGTTCTTGGAAAAGGCCGTCAACATCTTCTTTTATTATTGCAATAGCATCAAAGACCAGCTTAAATGGATGGGAATTGCGAACATCTTCTGCTGAAATCCCCGTATGGTCCCAGTTTATAGCCCCTATGAATTGCAATAATTCATCTGAATAATTTCTTATTTGATCCTCTACAGATGTTTTTCCCAGAAGACTTTTTCCTTTTTTAACAATTTTTGTTTTAGTCTCTTTTTGCTTCTCTCTTCCGATAATTGTCAATGCTGCTTCAAGATTATTTGTTAAGGCTACAGGAAAGGGAACAAATTGCTTGCTCACCCTAATTATTGCCCTCATAAATTTATTCAATCCGAAACCTACCGATAAGCGGCAGGGGACTTTTTTGTTCAAATCTTTTATTCCGTCAATGTACATCCTCCTGGCTCTCCAGGTGGTTTTCTCCAATTTCTCCCAGTTGAGTATACGATAGAAATATCCTTTTTCCTTTAATCCAGCTTCATCAAGAACCTTCTCATGAAGTTTAAAAAATTTTTCTACATAATCTTCCCTCAGGGATCCATGGGCAACAGAATATAAGACGTCGTTTCCTATGAGTTCAAAGCGAACGCCAAAATTATCCAGTTCAACCGACCAGTCCTCTTTTGTAAACATCTTATATTGTCTGGTGCCAATATTGATTTCATTCTGCATCAGCACATTAACCGCATGCTCCACGGCTTCCCTGTAATCCTTGACAGCAGCTACGGGGACAGATGGTTTTTTCAATTTTACGCCAACATTAAACATCCATTTTATCAATAAAGGGGCATTGAATCCCCAAAATCCGATGAGACGGCCTTCATTTGCCTCTTTAAGCACTATATTGGCAAACATCATGCGGCTTTCTTGAGAGGGCTTTCCTTTAATCATGCTATAATCTCGAATTTCGGCATATCTTTTATCCCAAAGGTTTACCTCCTTTAAAACTTTTTTACGCTCCTCCAGAAGCCTCCGTGTCCCCTTATTGCTGAGGATGCCATTTGGGACCGTGCATAATATAGCGTTACCGATTAAGCTGAAGGATACCGAGTAATTTTCAGCGATATCGATATCTGACCATTCAGGTCGGCGAAAGATAGGTAACCCTGTCACCGGGCAGATGTGATTTTGCGCTGATTCATTATTTGAGATTTTTTTTATTGGGTTCACCTTGTGCTCTCATTTTGTGTACTATTTTTGTGAAAAACATTCTCAAATACCGAACGTTGTATCCCCTTATTCGTTCAGCTACCGATAGATTATTATTTATAAGCATTTATGCAAAAAGTGCGCCAAGGTTAGGATGAAATTGCATAAGAAAAGAAACGCTATTAAAACAATATGATAAAGATAATATAAACTGTAGTTTATGGTCGGGGAGGGGGAAATTGTCCGAAAATATTGAATAAAGTCCGAAACAACTGAATTTTATACGATTTTCCGGGCTTTTGCTAAAATGAACAGTAAGAAATGGAACTGTGCGGAATTAAAAAGGGGGGTAATCTGCTAAATAATTGACGTGTACTGAGATAAAAATGACGGACAAACCTCATAGAGCAACGAAAAACCCTGTACTTTATTGGATGGCGACATTTTGCTTCGCCAGGCGGTTCAACAGATCAGCCATTTTCGGTTCCAGATCCGGTAACTCTTCGCGGTGCGCAATATCCGCGACTATCGCCGGCCGGTGCAGGTTCGTATGTATGAGGGAAAGCGCACTTTTAGAATTAATTTTCTATGTGCCGCCATACAGCTCTTTGATCTTGGCCCGGTCCGGGGTGCCGTCGTCAAGCAGAGGAAAGTCTGTTGCAAACTCGACGTACTGAGGTTTTTTGTAGCGGGCGATGCGCTCACCGACAAAATCGATCAGTTCTTTAGGTTCCAGGTTTTGACCGATTTTTAAGCGGCAGACAGCCTTGATGCCCTCTTTCCACTTGGGATCGGGGACGCCGAAGACCACCGTCTGCTCAACCGCGGGGTGCTGCAGTATCACTTTTTCCACCTCTGCCGGATAAACATTTTCACCGCCCGGTTTGATAAGTTCTTTCTCCGGCTTGCGGCCCGCATACCACAGGAATCCGTCCTCATCGAAACGTCCCAGATCTCCGGTATGGTGCCGGCCCTCCCGGAAGGTGTCGGCATTATCTTCAGGAAGGTTCCAGTATCCTTTAAAAACCATGGGCCCTTTCACGGTAATTTCTCCGGTCTGCCCGGGTGCTGCCGGACGGTCGTAATCATCCACAAGTTGCACGTGTCCCAGGGGGATCATCTTGCCGGCGCTGCCCGGCCGATCATTGTAACGTCCTACCGTGGCCAGACCGGATGTCTCTGTCTGTCCATACAAACAGTAAAACGTGCCGCCGGTCATTTGCTGATACTTTTCGATGGTTTCGGGAGCTTCCAGTCCGATCACGGCCTTGAGGGTCTCGATCGCTTGGCCTGATTTCTCATGCTGCTCCAGAATGGAGCCCAGAATCGGAGAAAAATCGAACATGATCGTCACTTTTTTCTCTTGGATCAATTCAACGGCTTTTTCAGCGTCAAATTTGCTCATATTGACATTCAGAGCACCGGCATGAAAACTGCCGAGGGCCATCATCAGGCCGCCCACATGGAACATGGGCAGCAGATTGAGATGGACATCTGCGTCAGTCAGGTTCAGACATTGATGTAATTGCATATTGGCGCACAGCAGGTTGCCGTGGCTCAACAGGGCCCCCCGGGGTTTTCCGGCTACAGCCGCTGTATGAATGATGACAAAACCGTCGTCATTACCGACATCGGCCAATACGAAATCACCCGCATTGTCCATCAATGATTCAAAATCAAGGAAACCGCCCCTTGCGGGTCCCAGGTTAAAGTAGTTGTTCACAGAAGGGAGTTTGTCTTGACAGTCTTTGATCAGTTCCTGGAAGTCTTGATCGGCAAATACGGCCACAGGTCCACAATCTTTAAGATTGTAACCGACTTCCTCGGCAGAAAGTCTCCAGTTGACAGGCAGCATGATGGCTCCAACGGCCGCTGCCGCTCCATAAAGGAGAAAATATTCAAGGCTGTTTTTACCCAAAACCCCGATGCGATCACCTTTACGGATGCCGGCTTGCTGCAGGCCGCCGGCCAGACGATCGACCTTTTCCTTATACCGGGCAAAGGTTAACGTACTGCCGCCGTCAGCCTCGAACCAGGCTGGTTTGTTGCTGAAACTGACCGCATTACGCAGGATTAAATCATATATGGTAAAATCATAAAGTCCCATGTATGTACCCCAAAAAAATATTTGCCACGAAGGTACGGAGACACAAAGAATATATTTATTATTCTTGCTGCGTGCCTTGTTGTCTTCCTTTCCCGCCATCCAGTAAGCGGGGTGGCAATTAATATAGTTTTACCACAATGAACAAAAAATTCACCATTAAGGAACCAACCGGCCAACATGTTCCGGGGTAACGTAGATTCATAACTCGGAACATGTGGTCGGCGGCTCTTAACTGTCTACATTTAATTCAGTTTTAATAAAATCGTTTAACGATTTTATTTGTCCCAAATTGAGGAATTTTCAAGTTTGCCGCAGATACAAGGAAAATGTCGTTCCGCTATAGTTGGCTATGCGGGACGGCATTTGACGCCGTAGATGCGGTGAAATTGGAAATCCCGTCTAAAATTTAAAACGCTCAGCTTGGGTTAAGGAAACGTAGCGTTGAAGGAGACCACTTTGCTCAGACCGTCGGCCTTGATAATAGCCGAGCCCGCCTGCACTTGGACCGGGACGGTATATTCTGCAATTCCGGTCCACCAGGCTTCGAGTTGAGCCCAAACATTGGTGTTCTTTTCCTTCAGCTTGAAACCGCCGGTAACCAGCAGGCTCAAAAGTGACTGCCGCACATCAAAGTGGGCATGCACCTTGACCTGGTTGGTTTTACCTGCGGGTATCCACTGCGTTGCAATGGTACTGACCGTATTTAACACAAAATCCTCAAAGGCAACGTCAAATTGAAGTTTCTCCATCATTACCGGGAACTCATTGGGATTTTCAATGTTAAACGTAAACGCCAGATCAAGCGGCGCGCCCACATTGTCCGGTTTTCCCTTGGTGGGCTCTATTTTATTTGAAAAGTACCAATATCCGAAGGCATGCGCCACTTCCATGGAGTCCAGAGTGACAACCGGTGCCTTAAAGTTTTTCTCGGTCGGCTTTACTTGCATACCGACACAGCCAAACAACAATGCGGCGACAATTGCTACACTAAAACATAACACTAACGATTTTTTTCGCATTTTTTCCTCCCTTATTCAATTCAAGGGTTAGGTTAGCCATCTTTTCCTGCGCTTGTAGTGCTTCACATCCCGAAAACTTTTTCGACCCCCAACATCGGTCAAGCCCAGATAGAAGTCCTTAATATCCGGGTTTTCCAGGAGTTTTTCGGCGGTGTCGTCCATAACAATGCGACCGTTCTCCATCACATAGGCATAGGGAGCGACACTCAAGGCCAGCTTGGCATTCTGTTCCACTAAAAGGATCGAGATATTCTCATCTTGATTGAGCCGGGTAATAATATTAAAAATTTCATGGATTAAAAGTGGTGCCAGCCCCATGGAGGGCTCATCCAGAAGGATCAGCTCGGGACTGGTCATCAGGGCACGCCCGACAACCGTCATCTGCTGCTCACCGCCGCTGATAAAGCCGGCGGTTTCATTGCGCTTTTCCTTCAGGCGCGGAAAGTAGTTATAAACCATCTCCAGCCCCTCCTTGAGGGATCGGCCGTACTTGCGCATGTGAGCTCCCACTTTCAGGTTCTCTTCTACGGTCAGATGCTCAAATACACGGCGTCCTTCAATAACCTGGACGATGCCCATTTTGGCGATCTTCTCTGCACCCATCTTGTCGATGCGCTGTCCCATGAATTCAATCGACCCGTCGGTAACCTCTCCGTTTTCGTGTTTCAACAGACCCGAAACCGCTTTCAGGGTCGTACTCTTGCCGGCGCCATTGGCTCCCAGAAGGGCCACAATACTCCCTTTGGGGATCTCAATGGAGACACCTTTAATGACCAGAATGACCTCGTGATACTTGACCTCAATACTGTTGATCTTTAATATAGATCCTTTGTTCGACAAAGCCTTAAAACCTCCTTGGGGGTGGGGATATTACCAGCCGATCCAATCGTTAGCCCATTTTTGCGGCCAACGGCCCTTCAGATCGACCTTCTCTACGATTTGAAACTTTCCGTCTTTAATCTCATAGATCGGCACTTGCCCCGCAACCCGGTGATCCGTTGCCGTAAAGGTAACCGGCGGTGCACCCAGCCCGATGTCGAAGTTTTGCATGGTTTCAAAACCTTTTTTCAGGATGCTTTCGCCGCTTAAATCCCCGGCGGCGTCAGCGCGTTTTAAGGCCTCCCAGAGAATCATTACATCCCCCCAGCCCTGAACTGTTCGAATAAGACGTTTTTCCACAGGGATGCCGGGGTTGTACTTTTTGGCATACTCCACAACCTTGTCCATCAAAGGTACATTTTCACCGAAGAAAGCACAAACGGCGGCACCCATGACACCCTCGGAAGCTTTGCCGGCCAAGCGGGGCAGATTCTCATCAAATCCCCAGTTGTTGACAATATGATCGGCACCAAGGCCTAAGGCGTAGGCATCCCGGACGGTGGCTGCCACGGACATGGTGGTGTTGCCGTGCCATACCAGGTCGGCCTTGTAATCCTTCATGGCCAGAACCTGGCTCTTAGTGTCAATCGCAAAAAGTGAGACACTCTGATCAGGGCCGATATCAAAACCTAAAATTGTGGCTTGATCCTTAATGGCTTTGATCGGTGCACTGCAGTAAGGTGAGGCAAACATGTAGGAAGCGACAAAGCGCGGTTTGCGTTTCCCGTAGTCGGGATGCTGCGGCCATTTTTTGTCAAACCAGGCCGTAATAGCGGCTCTGGCATTGGTGGAATAGTCGGTTGCAAAGAAAAGGTTGTAGGGCGTCTTTTTAGGATCAGTCAGGTGGCCGGAATAGGAAGCCGAAACATAAGGCATCTTATCTTTGGTCACCGTGGGTGAAAGCGCTTCGGTGTCACCGGTTCCCCATCCCAGCACGGCCACGACTTTAAGCCTCTTGAAGAGCTTGTACTTGGTGAGAGCCTCGGGAACACGGTAGCCGTAATCGAATTGATAAAGTTTAATTTGTTTGCCGTTGACACCGCCGTTGTCATTTATGTAGTGAATAGCTTCGGCAATGCCCAGGGCGTAATCTTTACCAACATCCGATGTTGCTCCGGTCATGTCATTGAGCGCTCCAACTTTTATGGTTGCAGCTTCTGTGTTGGGAGAAAATCCCGCCACGAGGGCCACACTCAATAGTAATACGAAAACTTTGGATAACACAGTTTTAATGCTCATACTTTTTCCCCCTTTTTCAGAGAGTATCCTTGCCAGTGGGTTTCTACCAAATTTTTTAAAATTATCACCTCCCTTGTTTTTTGGTTAATTGGTTGAGTGGTTTACCGGTTAGTACGAAAATGGCCAGAGATTGAAATAGTTTTTCATTTGCCACCAGCGATAGGCCAGACCATTGGGCTCAAATATCATAAAGGCACAGATAGCCAGGCCGAAGGCGGCCTCCTTGATAAACAAAAAATCCATTAATAGCTTGGGATATGTATCGGCCAGGGGTATGACCGCCAGTTGCAATAATTCCATCACCACGACCATAAATATGGAACCGAAAATGGCTCCGTGCAGTGATCCCACTCCGCCGATCAGAATCACGCCCACCAGCCACAAAGACCAGAACCAGGGAAAATGCTCGGGACTGATGGCCGCCAGATTACTGATCCAGAAAGCCCCGGCAATT
Source organism: Candidatus Desulfatibia vada (assembly GCA_014383215.1). Lineage (GTDB taxonomy): Bacteria > Desulfobacterota > Desulfobacteria > Desulfobacterales > UBA11574 > Desulfatibia_A > Desulfatibia_A vada. The sequence continues at coordinate 27,010 of JACNIG010000140.1, forward strand.
CCACCGATAAATCCGGCCACGAAAAAAGCCAGCAGCTTATATTTGACAACATTGATCCCCATAAGTTCAGCCGAAATATCATTGTCCCGGATCGCCACCCAGGCCCGGCCGACTCTGGAGCGCAAAAGATTGGCTATAATCATCACACAGACGATTACCAGTATCAGCATCATAAAATAGACTTTTAAATCGCTGTCAATGATCCACGGTCCCACCTTGATAGTCCCCGGCGGCAACGAAAAGGCCTGACCGCGGCCGCCGATCTGGCTGACGTATCCTGTTATGATAAAATCGACGGTTATGAACTGGGCCGCCATGGTCGTTAAAATCAGGTAAAACCCCTTGACGCGGGCCGACGGCAGCCCGAACAGCACACTCCAGATACCGGCGACGAAAGCTGCGATCAGGATGCTGAGCGGATATGCCAGGCCGAAGTCCAGCATGAATTGCGGCCAGGGAAACTCTAAAATCAAAAGAGTGCTGGTGTAAGCGCCCACGGCGATAAAGGCGGCGTGGCCCAAGGTGATCTGACCGCAGTAACCGATCAGAAGCTGTACCCCCAGGGCTCCCAGCACGGTATAGCCGATCAGATTGCAGACACTGATCCAGTATTCATCTGCAAACCAGGGGATGAAAACAAACAGGGTCAAAAAGAGCAGGATCATCTTGCCCCGGATGAAATTCGTCTGCCACCAGGCATGATCCTGGTCATAATTTTGATGGTAAACTCCACAGGGAAGCCAGGTTGTTGACATAATAAATTTTCCGTTTAATTTGTTATAGTTGTTTAATTTGTTATATTCGTTAAACCAATCGGACTAATCAAACAAACCGGACCAATGAAACCAGTTTTATACACGTTCAATTCGCTCCCAGCCCCAGAGACCGTGGGGTTTGAAGAGCAGGAAAATGACCATAAACACAAAAGGGGCGACTTCTTTGATGCCTCCCGGAAAATACTGGTCCAGGTAGGTTCCGCAAAAGTTTTGCAAGATGCCGATGATAATACCGCCGGCAATGGCACCGGGAACCGAATTCATTCCGCCCAGCACAACGGCCGGCAGCACCAGCAGCCCTAAGTAACCGACCGAGATGTTGAGTCCGTTGATGTTCCCCAGCAGGGTTCCGCCGACACCGGCGGCCATGAAGGCAATGGCCCAGGAGGCAGCATAAACAAAACGGGCGCTTACTCCCAGCGATAGCGCCGCCATCTCGTCGTCGGCCGTAGCCTGCATGGCCAGCCCCCAGCGGGTATACTTGAAGAAACAAACAAAAATAACCAGCAGCAAAATGGCTGCTATAAAACTCCACAGATAGACCTGCCCGATGACCAGCGGCCCGAAACGGATCGGTTCAATTGAAAAAACAGGCGGCGAAAAGACCCGTGTATCAGTCCCCCAGATAAATTCCACGGTTCCTTTGAAGAAAAAGCTAAGGCCCACGGTGACCATGATCACCGTCAGCACCGGTTGGCCGATGAGCCGGTCCAAAAATATTCTTTCGGTCAGGATGCCCAGAATGAGCCCGATGATCAGTGAAAGCAACAGCGCCAGCAGAAAGGGGACTCCCATGGAATAAAAACTTAAGGAAATATAGGCACCGATAAGGGTCATCTCTCCCATGGCCAGGTTCAGTACGCCCGAGCATTTATAGATCAGAACCCAGCCCAGCGCGACGAGGGCATAGATACCGCCTACCATGATCCCGGTGGTCAGGGTCATCAAAAACAGTTCCATGTGCGGATTCCTTTTTTCTTGCCACCAAGACCGTCACAAGTGAGCAGTCATCAGTGAGAAGTGATCAGTAAGGGAAAACTGATTACTGATAACCGATAATTGATCACTGACATTCGTGTCTTAGTGGCAAAGTTTTTTTGGCTCCGGTTCAGCCGTCGTAGCTAGGGCTACTATGGCGAAGTCGGCTTTGTCCGGATTTGGTTCAATCTTTTACTAATTTGATATGCAGATCCGTCTTAATGTGCGCTTTGCGCCCATCTTCATACGTAATCGTGGTATCGATATGCACGCTATCCTTGTCCGCATAAAGGGCATCCATTATTTCCTTATATCTTGTTTCCACAAAGGCCCGGCGCAGTTTGCGCGTACGGGTCAGTTCGTCATCGTCAGCATCGAATTCTTTGTAAAGGTTGATAAACTTGCGGACCTTGGCAGCTTCGGGCAGATCTTTGTTAGCCTGCAGGATTTGCTCTTGGACCAGATTGTAGACCTCGGGTTTCTGTGACAGTTCCGGATAGCTGGTGTAAGTAATCTTCTTTTCATCGGCCCACTTGCCGACCACGGCATAATCGATACAGACCACGGCTGTCACATAATCCAGCTTGTCTCCGATGATCCATGAATCCCTCAGGTACGGGCTGAATTTCAAGCGGGTTTCCAGATACTGGGGTGCGAAAGGTTTGCCGTCGCTTAAGGTCATGACGTCCTTGGAACGGTCGAAAACAACCAAATGGCCGTCGTCGTCGATAAATCCTCTGTCGCCGGAATAAAGCCAATCGCCTTGCAAGGTTTCGGCCGTTGCTTCGGGATTTTTATAATATCCCAGAAATACCGAGGGACTTTTACTAAGAATTTCACCCTCTTCGGTAATTTTTATCTCGGTTTCCGGCAGGGGAATTCCCACGGTGTCGAATTTGATATCGCCGCTGCGATGTACCACCGAAATCCCGGCGATTTCCGTCTGACCGTAAATTTGCTTCAGATTGACGCCCAGGGAATGAAAAAAACGGAAATGATCCGGTCCCATGGCGGCCCCGCCGGTGTATGCATTGCGTACACGGGAAAGCCCCAGATGGTCTTTCAGCTTCATCTGAACCCCGATGTAGGCCAGCCATTCCAGCAGCTTCCAGTACCAGGGTATCGGTTTCTTTGCAAATTTTAAGTCGGCCACGTGATAGCCGATCTTGGTGGAAAGCTCATAGCACTTGCGCTTGATCCAGGATGCGTCCAGATACCTGACTTGCACCGTACGGGTCATCTGCTCATACATGCGTGGCGGTGCGAACATGACATGCGGGCCGATTTCCCGGATATTTTCCTGGGCGGTCTCGGGCTCTTCCGGGAAATTAATGGTGTAGCCGATCTGAAGACCGCAGGAAATCGACATCATCTGCTCGCCGATCCAGGCAAAGGGAAGATAAGAAGCGTAATCATCGTTCTCGTAGCAGGGATCGATAGCCATCAGGTTCCGGCCCATGGTCAGCATATTATAGTGGGACAGCAAAGCGCCTTTAGGCAGTGCGGTCGTGCCGGATGTGTAGAAAAGGAGTGCGACTTCATCACCATGCCCCTTAGAGATCAGCTCCTCAAAGAGTTCGGGTTTTTCCTGGTCGAGCTTCCGGCCCAGTTGCTGGACTTCTGTGAGGCTGATCAAAAAATCCTGATCATAATTACGCATACCTTTGGGGTTGTCCCATATGATCTTTTTCAGTTTGGGACACTCATTGAAAATGGAGATGGCTTTGTCGACCTCTTCCTGACCTTCGCCGAACAAAAATTTTGTGTCGGAATGGTCAATAATATATTTGACCTCCTCGATAAGGGAGTCCTGGAACAGCCACACGCCAATACCGCGGGCGCATATGGCCGCCATTTCGGCCCACAAGCCTTCCGGGCGGTTATCTCCGATCATGGAGACTTTGTCGCCGTCCGTAAGACCCAGGCTGATAAGTCCCAGGGTGATATATTTTACATTTTCAAAGTAATCGTGCCATGTAATGGGAAGCCAGATACCAAACTCCTTTTCCCGCATGGCCACTTTGTTCTTGCCGTATTTTTTTGCCTTTTCGTAAAACAGTTTGGGTATCGTCAGATCTTTTGTTATTTCCATTCCGTATCCGGTTCTTGGCTGCTTAATTGTAAAATTTACGTATTTTGCGGCAAAACTTTTTTCATTGCCACTAAGGCACCAAGGCACGAAGAAAGAATACAATAATAGATATATCCTTGGTGTCTTTGTGTCTTAGTGGCAAATGTCTTATCTGCGGGTTGCATACAAGTCCTCTTCCCCCAGATAGGCTTTGATCACTTCAGGGTTATTCTGAACCTCTTCAGGGACACCGTCAATAATCATGTTGCCGAAGTTGAGCACAAAGACACGGTCGGAAAGGTCCATGACCACGCCCATATCATGCTCTACAAGGAGGCAAGTGACCCTCCAACGCTCCTCTTCGTTGATGTCCAGAATGAACCTGGCCATGTCTTCTACTTCTTCAAGATTGAGGCCGGCCAGAGGCTCATCCAGAATCAGAATTTTCGGCTCCAGGGCCAGCGCCCGGCCCAGTTCCACCCGTTTTTGCAAACCGTAGGGCAACATTCCCACGGGTTTGTTGCGAATGTGCTCAATCTCTAAAAGATCGATAATTTCTTCTTCAATAAAGCTGCGGTGCCTGACTTCTTCCCGGGCAGTTTTACCGCGATACCATGTTCCGGCAACAATGCCCGATCGGTAGTGGATATGACGACCCAGGCGGATATTGTCAAGTACCGTCATGCCGCCAAAAACTTCAACTTTTTGAAATGTTCTGGCTATCCCCAGCATGGCGCGCTTATACGGTTTGAGATTATTGATATTTTCCTTGTTGAAATAGATATTTCCCTGTTGAGGCCTGTAAAGACCATTGATACAGTTCAGCATCACAGTCTTGCCGGCACCGTTGGGGCCAATAACGGAATGAATCTCCCCCTCCCTTATTTTCAGGCTGACACCGGCCAGGGCCTGAACTTTTCCGAAGCTCATATGAATGTCGTCAAGTTCCAGGAGAACGTCTTGCGCTTGAGTTTCGTTGGAATTTACCAATATGCTCTGCCTTCCTCTATATGATTCTAACCCAGGCTTGGCCCGGCTGTCGATTTTCCAAAAAAAAGAGATCCGAAGATCTTAAAAATGGTTTAATTTGTCAACCGCAATGCGTCGCTTCCCGGATCTCAATAATATTCTGAATATCATTCACTTGTAGTAACGCATTATGGTAAAATATTTTCCATTAATCAAGCAAAAATATTCTTATGCCCTAACCCGTATGAAGCGTAACCAAAGTCAGAACCAAGGGGCTAATTGAGCTAGGCTCAATTAAGGTTATAGAATCACCACTTTTTGCACCGCCTTAACGATTTCTTCAGGATCATCCATGACCTGAAGAATTTCAAGGTCTATCAGGGATATTCGGCGTTCAGCAAGCTGATGGTTCTTGATCCAGTCGACCAGCCCTTCCCAGAAGTCTGAACCGACCAGGATTAACGGAAACGGTTTGATGCGATGGGTTTGAATCAAAGTCACCGCCTCAAAAAGTTCATCCAGAGTGCCGAAGCCGCCGGGCATGATAATATAGGCAGAGGCATATTTGATGAACATGACCTTGCGGATAAAAAAGTATTTAAAATCGAGTTTAATATTTGCATATTGATTGGGCGTTTGTTCAAACGGCAACAGAATGTTGAGCCCGACGGAGGTTCCACCTGCTTCGGTGGCCCCTTTGTTGGCCGCCTCCATGACGCCCCCGCCGCCACCGGTGATGACGGCGAATTTCCTTTCGGCAAAAAGCGCAGCGATTTGTTCGGTTTGTTTATAAACAGGATCATCGGGTTGCGTCCTGGCCGAGCCGAAGATTGATACGGCAGGGCCTAAATCATGAAGGGTATCGATGCCTTCAACGAATTCTCCCATGATTTTGAACAACCGCCAGGCTTCACCGATTTTTAAATCATCAAGCAGAAATTGTCTTTCAATATTATTGCGCACAGTACCACCTCTTCCCAATTTAGTTAGCTTCCATCCATAAACACTTTTGAGCACTAAGCAGTTTCCAATTCATAAATGAGGGATTTTTTCGAAGAGCAAGGCCGCACAAGGGTTTTCGACCGAGGCGTACTTTAGTACGTCGAGGGCGGAAACCCGCGGAGAACGCCGCTCATCGGAAAAATAGCCATTTATGGATGGAAACTAATTCGGCTTCCAGCCAAATTCACTCAAACACCTCAGGTTTTACCGTTAAATCCGATAGTGACCTTGCCCTGGTCCACAATGACCGGCACCCGGCGCGCGCCGTCGGAATACTTCAACATATCCTTCATTTTGTCGGCATCAAATCGAACGTCATAATATTCCATCTCCCGGCCTTCTTTGGCGCAAGCTTCACGAGCTGCGGTGGTATAGGGTCAGGTGTCTTTGCCGTAAATTAAGGTTTTTTGCGACACGGTTGCTTCCTCCTTGTTATGGTATTAGGTTGAACTGCAACAGCGAGCGCATTTCCCGCAGCTTGACGTAGTGTAGCGAAGATCCCGCCCAGCGGGTCTGCGGGGAATGCGAGCGAATCAAAAAATTAACAGAATTCCTTACAGTCGCGCGAAGCACTGCCGCAAGGCAGAACAATCTCTGCAAGCTAGCTTGATGGAGCGTAGCGGAAATCCCGCTCAGCGGGACTGCAGGGATTGTTCAAACAGACAAAAAAATTAATGCAATTTCAGTATATTGTCAGAGAATAGCCAAATTTTTTTTTAACAGTTGTTAAGTGTTTTGTCAATGATTACAGATTGACAAACATCATGGAGGTTGATAAAAAACATATGTTTTGCATCTGATTGTTTCTTTCGTTTTTTGTCATGGGTCTTCATATATGATGAATTCGTAAAAAGTCACGAATTCAACACCAAAAAAATGTCTACCATGGATAAATCGGATATAGGGCTTTATCGGGATGTTGTTATCATCAACGCCTTGGGCCTGCACGCAAGGTCAGCAACCAAGATAGCAAAAAGGGCCCAAAACAGTAAATCAAAAATATGGATAATCAAAGACGGTGCCAAGGCGGATGCTTCCAGCATTGTCGACATCCTTACCCTTGCTTGCGAGCAGGGTTCAGAAATAACCATAAAAATTGACGATCAATTGGATCATGAAATATTGAATGATCTTGTGAAGCTCGTTGAAAGCGGTTTTGGGGAATAAAGTTATATGTTGAAAAACAACGGCACAGAAATGCAGATCCACGGTATTGCGGCCTCACCCGGAATATGCATAGGCAAGGCATATCTGGTTGGTCGAGAAGGTGTTGATGTTGTTGAAAAATATTTTGTCAAAAGAGAAAATTTAAAAGAAGAGATCAAACGTTTTAAGAATGCTGTAAAGAAGGCCAAAGACGAGCTCAATAAAATTATTGAACAAACCCCTAAAGATTTTAGCCAGCATGCCCATATTCTTGAGACCCATATGGTGCTGTTCAAAGACAAGATGCTATATGGACGAACAATTGAGACCATTGAAAACGAACAGGTAAATGCCGAGTGGGCTCTCAAGACAGTGGTATCGAATGTAAAAGCGATGTTCAGCGACATGACCGATTCCTACCTGCGGACCCGGGCGGCCGATATCATCCATGTTTCTGACAGCATCATGCGTAATCTGGTTGGAGCCGAAACCGAGAGTATTGCTTCCATCGGCAAGCAGGTTATCCTGGTGGCGACCGATCTATCTCCTGCGGAAACCAGCCAGATACAGCTGGAGAAAGTCATGGGATTTGTAACCGACCGAGGCGGCAAGGCATCCCACACGGGCATTATCGCCAGGAGCCTTGAGATTCCTGCAGTCCTGGGACTCGAAAATGTCACCCGTATAATCAAAAACGATGACATTATCATTGTGGACGGCACGGCCGGTGTTGTTATTATTAATCCCACCGACCAGGCACTGATCCAATTCGAAGAACGCAAGGAACGGTACGAGGCGCATAAAGCCGTTATTTCGCGGGAAAGCCATCTTCCGGCGGAGACACTGGACGGTATCCGCCTTCAGGTGATGGGCAATATTGAGTTTCCTGAAGAAGTCGTTGCCGTTATGGCCTACGGTGGAGACGGTATCGGCCTTTACCGCACGGAGTTTCAATATCTCAGTCACTCCGGTTTTCCCAGTGAAGATGAACTTTTTGATAAATACAAGGATGTTGTCGACGTTATCACTCCACGGCCGGTTACCATCCGAACTCTCGATGTAGATGGTGACAAAGCGGTTTCTTATGCATCCGATGCTGACGAGGCCAACCCTGTGCTCGGACTTCGCGGCATCCGATACTGTCTGCAAAAGCCTGACATTTTTAAGACCCAGCTTCGAGCCATATTAAGGGCTTCGGCGTTTGGGCACGTCAGGATTTTACTTCCCATGATCTCATGCCATGAAGAAATTCTTGAGGCTAAAAAGATTTTAAATGAGGCCGCCGATTCTCTCGAAAATGAAGGTATCGATTATGACGGAAACATTGAAGTTGGGATCATGATCGAGGTGCCTTCAGCGGCCATTTTGGCGGATATTATGGCGAAAAGTGTTGATTTTTTCAGTATCGGCACTAACGATCTGATTCAGTTTTCGCTCGCAGTCGACAGGGTGAACAGGCAGGTAGCCCATCTTTATCAGCCGCTGCACCCTGCCGTTATCCGTATAGTCAAACATATTGCCGATGTAGCTCGTGACAGCGGCATAAATGTCTTTATGTGCGGCGAGATGGCAGGCGATCCGATGAACTTGCCGGTTCTTTTGGGGCTGGGGATAAAAAAGTTGAGCATGAACCCTCAATCCATACCGGCGGCAAAAAAAATGATAAGGTCTCTATCAATAAATGAAGCCAGATTTTTTATAACGGAAGTGCTGAAAGAGACTTCCACCAAAGGCGTCATGAACCTGGTGCAAAATACTTACGGCAGTATTCTATCCGATAAAATATTTAATGAAGGATAATCCCTTTTGAACGAAAAACATATCAAGACAGTCGCTGAGAACAGAAAGGCCCGGCACAACTATGCTATCGAGGATGTCTACGAGGCGGGCATGGTCCTTTTGGGAACCGAAGTCAAATCCCTGCGGCTGGGCCTCGTAAACCTCAAGGATTCCTATGCCAGGATAAGAAAAGGTGAGGTATTTGTTTATCAAATACACATTGGTACCTATCCCTTTGCCTATCATGACAATCATGATCCTTTAAGAATAAGAAAGTTGCTTTTGCACAATTACGAGATCAAAAAGCTGTATGGCAAAGTCAATGAAAAGGGTTTTTCCCTGATACCCTTAAAGCTGTATTTCCAAAACGGAAAGGCCAAACTAACCCTGGCCCTTGCAAGGGGCAAGCGCAAGTATGACAAGCGTGAAACCATTCGCCGGCGTGATCAGGACAGGGATTTAGAGCGATCTAAAAAGGAATACAAATAAGAGCCAGTTTCAAAACGTCCCCTTTTGCCCAATCTTCCGTCTTCGCAGTAGCTACGACGGGACAAGCTGCGTCAGGCTCCTAAGTTTTTATTTTATAATCATCACACCTTATGTCCCGCTTCCCGCCTGCTCAAGGCACAAAGATGAAAGTGTTCTCTGCGACTTTGCGGTGAAATTCCAGCATACCATTATTCCAATTGTTGCCGTTGACTTTAGTGCGTTACTGGATTACTATAGGACATCATGT
>JACNIG010000348.1 GCA_014383215.1 Candidatus Desulfatibia vada
CGGGAAACCGGTGAGGTCCTGCCTTATGTTGGCCGTGCAGGCGGATAATACAGAAGTGACTACGCTTGAAGGCCTCACTGGGCTGGGGGAGCTAAGCGTAATACAGGAGGCCTTTATGGAGGAGTATGGATTTCAGTGCGGATTCTGTACTCCAGGAATGATCCTTGTTACTAAGGCGCTGTTGGATGAGAACCCCAATCCTACTGTTGATGAAATAGAGCAAGCCCTGGAAGGGAACTTGTGCCGATGTACAGGATACGAGCAGATCATTGAATCTGTGTTAAGGGCGGCTGACTTGGGAAGAAAACAGAGGGCACGGTGATTCAACGCCATAGTGGGGAAGGTGGCATCAGGGCACTCAAGTACGGCCCGAAGATAGGATGAAAACACAGACATAGAGAAAATTGAGGTGCCATGATTGGGATTAAAACTGATGGATTTTTAAGCGCATTGTTGAAAGTATAATAAAAAATAAGAAAGGTGGATAGGTATGCAAAACACAGAAGAGTCAACAACCTCCGGCATAGCCGGAGGCTTGAGGAAGGCCCCTAAAAGGGGCCAATGCGATGGCTCTGCTTTACAATAGCCAAAACCGAATATCGAAGCACGAAATTCGAAACAATACCAAATGACAGAAATCCAAATGACTAAAACGTTCTTATTCTATCCCGAAAACAACGTCCTTAGCATGTTTGGGGATTTGGGACATTAGAGTTTCTGATTTGTTTCGGATTTCGGTATTCGGATTTCGGATTTAATGACATAACAAAAACGCCTGACCGGCAGAGCCTATTAGGTTCGCACCAGCAGAGCTGGTGGTTTAATGTGATCAATTAACTCATTATTCTCTACAAGCTGCCGGTTCGACCGATAGTCACGGACTTTACGGGTGGGTTGACGATTACAAACGGGTTTGATAATCACGGTCTAAAAGCTGATATATTTGCTGTATATTGTATGATCGGTATTGTTTGTAAAATATCTAAGCGAACCCGAAAGGAAGACCTATGCTGATTGCTGAGATACTGGCCCGCAATGCCCGCATGTATGCTGAAAAAACAGCCCTTGTGGAGCGCGAGCCGGGAAAAAATAAGCGCCGGGAAATCTCCTGGACAGAGTTTGACGGCCAGGCCAATCAGGTGGCCCAGGCCCTTATTGCCCGTGGGATCAAAAAAGGGGACCGGGTCGTTCATTTGATGACCAATTGTCTCGAATGGCTGCCGGTCTATTTTGGAATCCTGCGCACCGGTGCCTGGGCGGTGCCGCTGAACTTTCGATTTGTGGCCAAGACCATATTAAGATGTGCGGAGACCGCTGAAGCCAAAGCTTTTATCTTTGGTGAAGAGTTCATTGACCGTATTAATACCATAAAAAGTGATCTGGATAAATTTGTAACCACTTATATATTTGTCGGGCCTGAAGCACTGCGACCGGACTATGCCGAGCCGTACGCGGAAGTTCTGGCATCACAACCTAAGGTTGATCCCGCAGCTAAGATCAGTATCACTGACGAGGCCGCGCTCTATTTTACCTCCGGCACCACCGGCACCCCCAAAGCAACGCTGTTGACCCATAGAAATCTGGAATTTTCCTGTTTTTTGGAAAACCAGCATCACCGCCAGACCCACGATGACAACTTCCTCTGTTTGCCGCCGCTGTATCACACCGGTGCCAAAATGCACTGGTTCGGCAATTTCATTGTGGGGGCTCCGGCTGTCATTTTAAAAGGAATCGATCCGCAGTGGATTATGGAAGCTGTTTCCGAAGAAAAGATAACGGTGGTCTGGCTGCTGGTTCCCTGGGCGCTGGATATTCTGTTTGCCATCCAGAGCGGGGCTTTGAAACTTAAAGATTATAACCTGGATCAATGGCGGTTGATGCATATCGGGGCACAACCCGTGCCGCCCAGCCTGATTAAAGAATGGAAAAAAATTTTTCCACATCACCAGTATGACACCAATTACGGCCTGACCGAATGTTCCGGTCCGGGATGTGTTCATCTGGGGACAGAGAACATGCACAAGGTTGGTGCCATCGGTTTGCCGGGTTTTGACTGGGAAATCAAGATAGTTGATGACCTGCTGCACTCCGTCGAGCAGGGCCGGCCCGGTGAGCTGATGGTCAAAGGCCCGGGAGTGATGCAAGAATATTATAAAAATCCGGAAGCAACCCAAGAGACACTGGTTGACGGCTGGCTGAAAACCGGCGATATTGCCCGACAGGACGAAGACGGATTTATCTGGCTGGTGGACCGCAAAAAAGACGTGATTATTACCGGTGGTGAAAACATTTATCCGGTGGAGATCGAAGACTTTCTGCAAACCCACCCCCAAATACAGGATGTGGCCGTTATCGGACTTCCCAGTTTGCGTCTGGGAGAAATCGCCACAGCCGTAATCCAGGTCAAATCCGGTCAGAAACTCACCGCCGAAGAGGTTAACGAATATTGCCGGGAACTTGCGCGGTTCAAAAGACCCCGCAGAATTATTTTTGAAGATGTGCCCCGCAATCCGACCGGCAAAATTGAAAAGCCCAAGCTGAGAAAAAAATACAGCGGGATAACCGAAAGCTTTTCAATTTAACTAAATGAGCGTAAACAAAATGAAGCACCGGATTTCAGTTTGCGTCCTCATATTGACTCTGGTCGTTATGCCCGCCTCCTTGAAGGCCGCGGAGACGGTCCGGCACGATCTCAAAGTTGTGCTGTATCCAAAAGAGCAGCGTTTTATTGCCAAAGATACGATCACTCTCCCTGAGACACTTGTCCCTGGATTACAATTTGTCTTACACAAAGGACTGCAGCCCTCCTCACCCACTGCGGGTGTAGATGTTGTTCGGGATGGCAAGAGAAAAGAAGCAGACTTTCTGGAATCGTTCAGGGCAACCCTGCCGCCCGGGCAAAACACCTTTGTGCTTGAGTATGGTGGAACAATTCACCATCTGCTTGAATCGTACGGCAAGGAACAGGCTCGGGGCTTCAAGCAGACACCGGGTGTGATTTCCAACAAAGGAGTTTATCTGGCAGGGAATTCCGGCTGGTATCCCAGGTTTGGCAAAGAGCTGGTGACCTTTACCCTTCAGGTGGAGCTGCCGCTGAAGTGGGATGCAGTCAGTCAGGGTGAGCGCACGCTGCATATTCGTAAGGAGAATACAACTTTGGTGCAGTGGGAGGCGCCCCAAGTACAGGAAGAGATTTATCTCATAGCGGCGCCGTTTATTGAATATACCCAGCCTGCCGGCAGGGTTGCTGCCATGGTATTTCTCCGCAAACCGGACGAAGCTCTGGCCGGCAAGTATCTGGATGCTGCGGTCCGATATCTGGCCATGTATGCGGAACTCATCGGCCCTTACCCCTATAAGAAGTTTGCTCTTGTGGAAAACTTCTGGGAGACCGGTTTCGGCATGCCCTCTTTTACGCTCCTGGGCTCCAGAATTATTCGCTTCCCCTTTATTCTGCATTCTTCCTATCCCCACGAAATCCTCCATAACTGGTGGGGCAACAGTGTCTTTCCGGATTACGAAAAAGGAAACTGGACCGAAGGACTGACCGCTTACCTGGCAGACCATCTTGTCAAGGAGATGAGAGGCGATGCCGCAGCCTACCGGCAGGAAGCCCTGCAGAAGTATGCGGACTATGTGCTTAAAGGGCGGGATTTTGCCCTGGTCCAATTCCGCTCCCGCCACAGCGCTTCCTCTGCAGCCGTTGGTTACGGCAAGTCCCTGATGTTTTTCCACATGCTGCGCCAGGAATTGGGCGACGAGACCTTTATAAGGGGCCTGAGGGACTTTTACCGGGAAAACCGTTTCCGCATGGCTGATTTTGACGATCTTCGCAAAAGCTTTGAAAGTGTTTCCGGAAAAAATATGAGCATCGAGTTCAACCAGTGGACAGCGCGCTCCGGGGCGCCGGCATTAACTGTCAGCGACCCCCAGGCTGTGCCAGATGGAGATGGCTGGATACTAACTGCACGTATAGAACAGGTTCAGGCGGAGGGTGTGTACCGGCTGAGTCTTCCGGTTGCAGTAACCATGGAAGGGCAAAGCCGGGCATACCAGAGCGTTGTGGTTATGGACAGACAGCGTCTTGAACTGAAACTGCGTCTTCCTGCCAGGCCCGTAAGAATGGATGTGGACCCTGAATTTGACCTGTTTCGCAGGCTCGATCGGGACGAGATTCCTCCGGCCTTGACCCAGGCTTTTGGAGCGAAAAAAATGTTGATTCTACTGCCGTCCTCGGACGACAAGCATATGATCAAAGCCTATCGTGATCTGTCCCGCTCGCTGGCTCAATCAGGACCGGACGAAGTGACCGTCAAGTTAGATACCGAGGTGCAAAAGCTTCCCACAGACCGTGCCGTTATCCTGTGCGGGTGGAAAAACCGTTTCAGAGCGGATGCGGTTTCCGCCCTATCAGGATATGATGTCAGCATAAATAAAGAGAAAGTATCCATCGGCCAAACCAGCATCCGGCGGAAAGATCATACCGTAGTGCTCACTTCAAGACAGCCTAACAATAGGGATTTATCCATCACGTGGATCGCATCCGACCTGCCCCAAGCCCTGCCGGGCCTTGGGCGTAAACTTCCCCATTACCACAAATACAGTTACCTGGGATTTCAGGGGCATGAGCCTGCCAACGTAGCCAAGGGCCACTGGCCTGTGCTCGATTCCCCTATGACGATTTTTATGCCCCGCTCCGACGGCACGATTGCGAAAGTTGAAAGAGGAAAACTGGCACCCAGGGCACCTTTGGCAACCCTGCATTAGTTCGAATATAATTTCCTCAAAATCTTCTATTTTTGAGCACTATTAAAGAAGTGCGCACTCCTTCACCATTCAAGCATCATGCAAAGTATCATGAAAACACAAACCTTGCCATACAGAGTCGCCTCTGACATTGTTCGTGTAACATTTCGTTTTTGCACGTTTAAACGCGCAGTTCCCGTTTTTATTAAAAAAAACAAATAATTAGCTTGCTTTCTTTCTAAATATAGATTATTATATATTTAATCAATTAAGTCTTGTTTAATCTGCGGCACGGTTTCTTTCTGAAGGAACAATCCATTTGTCAAAGTGACACCCTCCGGATTTTAGTGTTTTAAATAATCATAGATATTTCACCATTACCGATATTAACCAAGAATTGAAGGATCTGGGCTGGGGGATAGAAATCATGGATAATGTTACATACGAATCAATAAACTCTCTGGTTCAATAAAATATGGCAAACATTCTTATCATAGATGATCAGGAATGGGCAGGCTATAGAACGATGCGTGATCTAAATGGAGTTTTGGCGGGTATCAAACATTTAAATGGTTAAGGCCTTCGTTGGAATCACTACAAATGTAATATTTATAAGTAATATAAAAATAGCCAAGGGCATTTAATCGAAATAAGGGAGACAACAAAATGAGAAAAAAGAAAATAACGATACTGCCTTATGCTCTAAGAAAGAAAATATCGGATTTCATCCACAAAGGAAAAACTAACCATCAAATTGTGGAAGAAGTATTTAAGGAAGCTGAGTCATATATCATATCTGACGCTAAGTTGATCCAATGCATTAGTTTCAACAGAAGTTTGCATGCCAGGGGGATCAAAACGAATCCAAAATCCATAATTTCATCAATCGGGAGAAATATGTAAATCCGTTTTATACAGGGTTTGGAGCGAACTCTTCCGATTGCACAAAAATAACTGAGTGTTAAGATAGAGCCTGATCCCCCCGGAGGGGAGAAAGGACCATGTCATGAGACGAAGGCGATTCACTCAAGATTTCAAAGGATCTGTTGTTGAACAACTGCTTTGTCGTTGTTTGTAGAAACATGTCTTGACATATTGCCATATAAAATGATATGGGTATATGCATGAAGACAACCATACATATACCTGACAGCCTTTTCAAGGAAGCGCGCAAATTGGCGCAAGAGGAACAGACAACCCTGAAAGCCCTTGTCGAAATGGGACTGCGCAAAGTCATATCCGAGCGTAATCAGAGTAAGAATTACACGTTTCGCAGGGCCACGTTCAAAGGCCATGGTTTGCAGCCACATATTGCAGGTGCCTCTTGGGACAAACTGCGTGATATAAGCTATGAGGGCCGCGGCGGATGATTGCCGTTGACAGTAACCTTCTTGTATATTCTCATCGTGAAGATTCACCCTGGCATGAGTCTGCCGATGCCCGGATTGCCGAGTTGGCCGAAGGAAATGCGCTATGGGCAATCCCCTGGCCATGCATTCATGAGTTTCTCGCAATTGTGACTCACCCCCGCATTTATGATCCGCCGACTCCTCTGGAAAGAGCCCTCTCACAGGTTGACGCCTGGATGGAATCCCCAAGCCTTCTGCTTCTTTCTGAATCAGAAGACTACTGGCTGAAGCTGCAATTCCTCCTTCAGTCCGGCAAAGTGTGCGGGCCACAGGTACATGATGCGCGCATTGCTGCTTTATGCACCTATCACGGTGTAACCGAGCTATGGACAGCGGACAGGGACTTTGGCCGTTTCCCGGAATTAAAAGTCCGGAATCCCCTTGCGGGCTGATCAGATCTAATAATAGCTTTATCAGATAAACAACCCGAGGGCTCAACTATCTAGTTCTGTTTCCAACCACATTTTATAAACCAAATTGAGTATTGACAAAAGGCAGACATAGGCATATATTTCCGTCATGAAATATTTCAATTGGAGCTCCGATAAAAATGAAATTTTAAAGCATACGCGTGGGATTTCTTTCGAGGAAATTGTATATCTGGTTCAGTCAGGAAAGATCCTTGGAATTGAAGAGAATCCGAGACGATCTAATCAAAAAATGTATATTTTGGAAATAGAGAACTTTGCTGTAATTGTACCTTTTGTAGAAAAAGATAATGAAATTTTTCTAAAAACTGCCTTTCCAAGCCGGAAATATACAAAACGTTACGGTTTAAAAAAGGGGGAATAATGATAAAATTAAATAAAAAGGCTTTTGAGCCAATTGATCAAGAAGAAAAAGATCTGATGGAATCAATCGAACGTGACGAGTGGAAGCCTGTAAAAGATATCAATCAAGAAAAAGAAAAAGCAATAGCGGCCGCCCGAAATACCTTGAAAAAAAACAAGCGTATAAATCTCCGCCTTACTCAAAAGGATTATCATCAAATTCAGATAAAAGCCATTGAAGAAGGGATTCCATATCAAACACTTATTTCCAGCATCATTCATAAATATCTGACCGGACGACTTCAAGAACAACGCGAGTAAAGAATCCCCCGCTATGCAGTGCAGGCTTGTACCAGAGGGCCAGATCAGAGATATCCGGCTCTGCCTTTGAGTTTAGTGTCTAAAATCACAAATTCCAAGCACCAAAAAACAAGCAAGCTCCAAACTACAAGCACCAAAATTCCAAGGAAATTCCAAAGTTTGTTATTTTGAATTTCGGTTATTGTGATTTGTTTGTAATTTGTAATTTGATATTTGTTACTTGGAATTTAATTTACTATGTTTGAGATAGGTGCACCCCTATGGGGTGAAATCAAAACCTGGTCCTCTGGTCCAGGATATTTACCTTACTTTTACCGGTGGATTATATAGATGTTTGCATCCACCG
>JACNIG010000084.1 GCA_014383215.1 Candidatus Desulfatibia vada
TAGAGCCATTTAATTCTGTTCCCACCAGCCTCCTTGCGTTCAATGATTTCACCGATAGCAAAGGCTTTTTCGCCCATAGCGGTTAGACGTTTCAAAATTTCCTCGGTTTTATCTTCCGGAACGACTGCAATCATACCGATGCCGTTGTTAAAGGTACGCATCATCTCCTGGTCGGAGATGTTGCCGGCCTGCTGAAGATAAGAAAATATCGGCGGAACTTCCCAGCTTTGCTTGCGCAGCATAATATTGCACCCATCGGGTATGATGCGCAGAATGTTATCCACAATGCCTCCGCCCGTAATATGAGCAAGTCCCAAAACAGGCAGATCCATCATCATACTGCGAACAGTCTGTGCATAGATCTTTGTGGGTGTTAACAGTTCTTCGCCGATTGTTTTGCCCAGTTCCGGTATAAATGCATCGATCTTTAGCTTAAGGATTTCAAAACATACTTTGCGTACCAGAGAATACCCGTTGCTGTGGAGCCCGCTTGATGAAATTCCTATCAGTCTATTGCCGACACGAATCTTTGAACCGTCGATAATATTACTATTTTCAACCATGCCGACAACAAAGCCTGCCAGATCGTATTCATTTTTTTTGTAAAAATCCGGCATTTCAGCTGTCTCGCCACCGATCAACGCACATTTGGCCTGCCGGCATCCTGCTCCGATTCCTGTTATGACATCAGTAGCGATTTTGGTATCCAGCTTCCCCATTGAAAGGTAATCAAGGAAGAAAAGCGGTTCGGCACCCTGAACAACAATGTCATTGACGCACATGGCAACCAGATCAATGCCCACGGTATCGTGCTTATCCATCATGAACGCGATTTTAAGCTTGGTGCCGACACCATCGGTTGAACTGACGAGCACCGGATTGTCAAAATTTCCGACGTTAAGTGAAAACAGACCTCCAAAACCGCCGATCTCTCCCATAACACCGGGTCTGCGGGTTTGTTGGGCAATCTTTTTAACGATATTTACCAGCCGGTTGGCTTTGTCAACATCCACGCCGGCATCAGCATAAGTAAGAGAATTAGTCATGATAGTCTCCTGAAAAACCCACGGATCTAAGCTTTTTCGGAAAAAACTAATCTTAATTGGCCTAAAAGTCAAAATAAATTTTTGACATAAAATCTCTAGTATTGTAGATAATATTAAAGAATTGCTGTTTTTGAACTTATAAAAACTTAACATTTAAAGCGTTTCGTAAAAAATTAATGTATTATTTTTAACTAAACTGTAAGATTTGTGAGGTATCTTATGAGAACTTTTGCCCGGCTTGATCGTCTTCCACCCTATGTTTTTGCAACTGTCAATGAGATAAAAATGAAGGCCAGACGCGCTGGAGTGGATATTATCGACCTTGGAATGGGAAATCCCGACCTTGGTACGCCCCAGCACATCGTCAACAAACTCGTAGAAGCAGCCCAAAAACCGCAGAATCACCGTTATTCAGCTTCCATGGGCATTACCAAGCTGAGAATGGCCATCGCGGACTGGTATAAACGCAGGTTTGACGTGGATATTGATCCGGAAAACGAGGCCATTGTGACCATCGGAGCCAAGGAAGGCATATCCCATCTGATCCTGGTAACAATCAGGCCTGGAGACGTGGTCTTTACCCCCAACCCGACCTACCCTATCCATCCTTTTTCAGCAATTATTGCAGGCGGAGATGTAAGGGGCATACCGGTGGGACCGGGGCATAATTTTTTCGATAATCTCATTAATGCTACCAGGCAGACGTGGCCGAGACCCAAGGTCTTAATCATTAGTTATCCCCATAACCCCACTACGGAAGTTGTTAATATTGACTTTTTTGAAAAAATTGTCGATTACGCCAAGGAACATGACATTATGATCGTCCACGATCTTGCTTATGCAGATCTGACATTCGACGGTTATAAACCACCCAGTTTTCTCCAGGTAAAAGGCGCCAAGGACGTGGGCGTTGAATTTTTTTCGGTTTCCAAGAGTTACAGCATGCCCGGCTGGCGGGTTGGATTCTGTGTGGGGAATCCTGAAATCGTGGGGGCGCTGCGCCGTATAAAAAGTTATCTGGATTACGGTATTTTTCAGCCGATCCAGATTGCAGCGATTATCGCCCTCAACGGACCTCAGGACTGCGTAAAAGAGATCTGTGAAACCTACAAAGAGCGCAGAGATGCTCTTATAAACGGCTTAGGCCGGGTGGGCTGGGAGATTGAAAGCCCCAAAGGCACCATGTTCGTATGGGCCAAAATCCCTGACAAATACATTGAGATGGGATCGGTGGAATTTTCCAAACTTCTTATTAATGAAGCTCAGGTAGCGGTTGCACCCGGTCTCGGATTCGGCGAATATGGTGATGACTACGTCAGGTTCGCTCTGATAGAAAATAATATGCGTATAAATCAGGCTGTACGAGGAATTAAAAAGATATTATAACCTAGATTGAGCGGTTCAACGTTCAAGGTTCCGGGTTGATGAGCCCTAACGGCTCAATTCAAAAGAGTTACGCCTCAATAGAGGCGGCAAGCAATTCTCACCCAATGGGTGCGATATACCAATCCTGACATGGAGTTGTAACGTTAAGTAATGTCAAGATGTTATAACCTTTGAACCTAGAACTCTGAACCTAGAGCCAATCAGTTTATAAACCAGGATCTATAGCTATGAAAGAGATTAATATTGGTTTACTTGGCTGCGGCACCGTCGGTACCGGTGTTGCCAAAATTCTGATTGAAAACAAAAATCTTATTAGCTGCCGGGTTGGTGCTGTTCTTAATTTGAGACGCGTTGCCGACATTGATCTGGAAACTGACCGGGGCATACAATTTGACGAGGGCGTACTGATAGACGATGCGTATCAGGTTGTTGATGACCCCGAGATTGACATAATTCTTGAAATGGTTGGTGGAGAGGGCATCGCCAAAGAGCTTATTTTAAAGGCCATTGACAACGGAAAACCAATCGTTACCGCCAACAAGGCGCTGCTCGCTAATCAGGGCAATGAAATTTTTAAGGCTGCGGCAGCAAAGGGTGTTGATCTTGCCTTTGAAGCCAGCGTCGGCGGCTGCATGCCGATCATTAAATCGTTGCGGGAGTCTCTGGTTGCCAATCACATAAAATCGATAGCAGGCATCCTGAATGGAACCTGTAATTACATATTATCCAAAAGCACTGACCAAGGCAGCAGCTTTGAAGAAGCCCTCTTGGAAGCCCAAAAAAACGGATATGCCGAAGCCGATCCGACTCTTGATGTTGAGGGGATCGACACCGCCCATAAGCTGGCCATATTAACGTCGCTTGCCTATGGCATGCAAATTAATCTTAATGACATCTATATCGAAGGTATCTCTAAAATTACGCCCCTCGATATTGAACTTGCAAAAGAGTTCGGATATTGTATCAAACTTCTGGCTATCAGCAAGAATATGGGGAGTACTATTGAAGCAAGGGTCCATCCCACTATGATTCCTTTTGACAACCCCCTTGCCGTTGTCAGCGGCCCCCTGAATGCGCTTACAATCTGTGGAGATGCAGTGGGCGACATGACGCTTTACGGATATGGTGCCGGGATGATGCCCACCGCCAGTGCGGTGGTAGGCGATACGGTCGATATTGCCCGCAACCTGATGACAGGAGCAAGCGGCAGAGTTCCGCTGCTTTCATACCAGATGGATAAAATTCGGGAAATTCCTGTTATACCGATTGATGAAATCTCTATGCACTATTATTTCCGCTTTGCCGCTCTGGACCGCCCCGGTGTACTGTCGAAAATAGCAGGCATTCTGGGAGATAATGATATCAGCATTCAGTCGGTTCACCAGAAAGGACGCCAAACAAAAGGTTCGGTTCCCGTCGTTATGCTGACACATATAGCAAAAGAAGCCGCTGTTAAAAAGGCTCTTTTGGATATTTCAGAGCTTGACATCGTTGGTGACAGACCTGTTCTGATTCGGATTGAGGATGATAATGAGCGCTATTAATTGTTTAACTTTTTACGATGTGAGGTTTTATGCAAATTGTTTGCTGTGATTTGGAGGGTATTTTTGTCCCTGAAATTTGGATAAATGTTGCTGAAAAAACAGGTATTAAGGAACTCCGGCTGACAACACGTGATATATCCGATTATGATGTCCTGATGCAAAAACGTCTCGCCCTCCTTGATGAGAACGGACTTAAGATAGAAGATATTAAAGCTGTTATCGCCACCATGAACCCCTTGGAAGGAGCCGCGGAATTTCTTGAATGGCTGAGATCATGCACTCAGGTGATTGTAGTTTCCGACACGTTTGTCCAGTTTGCGCGTCCTTTGATGAAAAAACTCGGCTGGCCGACGCTCTTTTGCCATACGTTATCCATTGCCCCCGACGGTACGATTACAGGGTACAATCTGCGCCAGCAGGACAGTAAGCGCCATGCGGTCATTGCTTTAAAAAGCCTGTACTACAAGACCATTGCCGTAGGCGATTCTTATAATGATATTACTATGCTGAAGGAAGCCGACACCGGCATTCTCCACAATCCGCCGGAAAATGTCAAAAATGAATTTCCCGAGTTTCCGTTATCCTACAGCTTTGATGAACTAAAAGCCATACTTAAAAATATTCTTACAAACAATATTAGTTAATGCGTATCCATTCACGGAGTAGTCGAGTTAGTGGAAATTCCAAATTCCAAAAGACAAATATCAATGACCAAAATTCCAAATAACAAACCAGTATATGATCTTGACGCTGGAATTTGGTGCTTGATATTTGGAATTTATTTGGGATTTGATGCTTGGAATTTGGGATTTCATAGATTCTGGGAACTCTTATGTTGATGCTTAGCCACAAAACAACACACCGGGTCAGATACAGCGATACCGATAAAATGGGCTTTGTCTATCATGCCAACTACTTTCGCTGGTTCGAAATTGGTCGTTCAGAGCTTTTCAGGCATTTGGGGCTCAGCTATAAAGAGATCGAAGCCCATGGTTTTTTTCTGCCTTTGTCCGAAGCTCACTGCAAGTTCAGCAACCCTTCGCAGTATGATGATTTGTTGATCATAGAAACGACGCTTGATACAAACGTTAAGGCGGGTATGAAGTTTGATTATCATGCATATAGCGAGGATGAAAAAACAACCCTGGCAACAGGATATACCAAGCATGCCTGCGTGGATCGCAGCGGCCGGCTGGTACGCCCGCCTGAATTTTTGAAGATGATTAAAGACGGCAAAAACTAATTTTTAGACCACAATTTCTTATGCATATGGATTTTTCTAAATTTGAACGCTGCCACATCCTTGTTGTGGGCGATTTGATGATCGATGAATACCTGTGGGGGACAGTAGATCGCATATCACCTGAAGCCCCGGTCCAGATCGTTGCAGTCGACTCAGAGGATTATACGCTGGGGGGGGCCGGAAATGTTATTAACAACCTTACCGCCCTCGGTGCAAAAGTAACTGCGGCCGGAGTTGTCGGCATTGGTAGAAACGGACAGCTTTTGCTTCAAAAGTTCCAAGAGTTAGGCGTTGATACCGCCGGTATTGTCAAGGAACCTGACCGGCCTACCACGATGAAAACAAGAATTATAGCAGCCAACCAGCAAGTCCTCAGGATCGACAGGGAAACAAAAAAAGCTATATCTGATGAAACTCACGATAAGCTGGCAGGTTATATAGAAAACAAAGTCCCCGACGTTGATGTGATATTGATTTCCGATTACGGCAAAGGCGTGGTTACAAATACCTTGATGTCAAGATTGATCGCCGCCGCTCGCAAACATAATAAGATTACAATTGCTGATCCTAAAGGGCTCGACTTTTCAAAATATTCAGGCGTATCTCTGCTGACCCCCAACAAAAAAGAAGCAGCTCAAGCCTCAGGTATTGAAATTGTTGATGAATCAACTCTTTCTGAATCCGGCCGCAAAATTCTTGAAACCGTCGATATCAATAAACTCCTGATAACATGTGGCAAGGACGGTATGGTTCTTTTCCAGAAGAATAAAGCTCCATGCAAAATCAATGCTGAAGCCCGCCAGGTATATGACGTCTCCGGAGCCGGTGATACCGTCCTGGCCCTCCTTGGCCTGGGAATCGCTGCAGGAAAATCATTTGAAGAATCCATGACCCTTGCCAATACTGCTGCCGGATTAGTAGTGGGAAAAGTCGGCACGGCAACGATTTCAAGACAAGAACTCACCGCTGCTCTGCTACCAACTCGAGACAGCACCATTTTCAAGCAAAAGCAACTGTCCGATCTTCCGGCCTTGGTTCAAGAACTAAAGAGACAAGGCAAGCGGCTGGTGCTGACAAACGGCTGCTTTGATCTACTGCATAGCGGTCATATTTTACTTTTCTCGGCCTCAAAACAGCTTGGTGACGTGCTCATCGTTGCCATTGATGACGATAATTCGGTCAAAGCTCTCAAAGGACCGGAGCGACCTGTGATAAGAGCCAAGGAGCGTGTCCGTATTATCAGCGCTCTGGATACGGTTGACTATGTTGTTCTGTTTTCTTCCAAAGAACTGGAGTCGCTGATTAAAATTATCCACCCGGATGTACTGACAAAGGGTAGCAACTATACTTCTGAAAAAGTTCTGGGGGGTGAGCTTGTAGAGCAGTTAGGCGGCCAGGTTGTCCTGGTACCTGTTACCGAAAATGTTTCATCAACTCAAATCATCAATAACATCAAAAGCCGCGACAACGCCGGTTGAGCGAATTGCCACTTTATATTTTATTTACCGCAGAGACGCTAAGAACGCAGAGATTTTTTTTATTTTGCTTTTTGCTTAGACGCCGAAAAGCAAAATGACTTAATCCTTTGGGTAATAGTTCATCTGAATTATCCACGATATCTCGAAAGAATTTGTGGCGTATAGTTTTTCCGCCCCGCTTACAGCGGGAATGAGAGCTTATCCATTGCCGTCCACTCAACGGCAATGGATAAATATTAATCTTTGCGTCCTCTGCGTCTTTAGCGAAGCGGGCGGTGATAACTAACTTACGTTCCCGCACAGCAAGGTTGGGACAATAAGCTTAACTAATTGTTTAAGGAAATTAATTAGGGCTATTATGCTGGATATCCAGGAAAATTCTGGCGGAATT
Source organism: Candidatus Desulfatibia vada (assembly GCA_014383215.1). Lineage (GTDB taxonomy): Bacteria > Desulfobacterota > Desulfobacteria > Desulfobacterales > UBA11574 > Desulfatibia_A > Desulfatibia_A vada. Next base: position 7,089 of record JACNIG010000084.1, read on the forward strand.
ACTTTCAAAGTGTATATTCAGCCGCGTTCTTCGAAAAACATGATCGCAGGACTGCATGGTGATGCGCTTAAAATCAAGCTAAAAGCACCACCGGTGGACGGCGCTGCCAACCAAATGTGTATTGAGTACCTGGCAAGATGCCTTAAGGTGCCAAAGTCATCTTTAGAAATTATCTCCGGACACACCAGTCGAACGAAACGGCTCCGCATCCATTATACATCCCGCAAAGGACCTTCCCAAACCGAACCTGAGCAATTAAAACATGCCATATTAAATTTACATTACACAAAATAGTAAAAACAGCTTGACTTATATCCTCTATTCTTCTATTTGTATTTTTTGCTGTAACTAATCAACTTGTTGCGGGGTGGAGCAGTCTGGTAGCTCGTCGGGCTCATAACCCGAAGGTCG
>JACNIG010000050.1 GCA_014383215.1 Candidatus Desulfatibia vada
AATCCTGAAAAAGAGAATAATTTTGACTAAAATTTAGGGGTTGTGCAAAGCTCTCGAAATGTAAGTTAAGCAAGTCATATCCAACAAAATCGAGAAACGGATTTTAATGACACGACATTTGAAAATGATCCCCAATTACATCATAAAGTCAGTTTCATATTCATATGTCGCTCGCGAAGAAAAATGATAGATATATGTTCACAAAAATGCATTAATTCATTTCAATAGGCGTCCACTAATATACATTTGTTCTGTAATACCTAATCCTTCTGGCAAGCTGCACTAAAGGTCTTGGTAAAAATACTCTGGGCAAAAGCCTTAGAAACTCCTTTGATATAGCTCTACCTTTAAACAACCTTATTGCATTAAGGAAATGTTTTCTTGCCACTATAAGATCCAACTGGTTGTATGCAATATCCGCCTTATCCACGTAAGATTTGGACAAAATACGGTTTTCTATCTTATTGAGACTCTGATATAAATTCCTATAATCCTTTTTCGTATAGGCGGTTTTTTTCATTTCAAAATAAAGTTCATCAAGTGGGTAACCTTTATCATTTGCATATCGTGACATTATTGTTTCTGCGATATCTGAAAAATACTCGGGCGAATGTTTTACTGCAATATATAAATCTTCAAGTAAAAAGCCCAATCCTTTCTTCATGGTCTTACTGTCGTCGTGCCATCTGAACATCGACAGTGAAATTGGTAGATACACTGATGGGTAACGTTTCAGGATACGAATCCATAGATCAAAATCCATTGCGAAGTTTAGCTTTTCATCTAGATAATATAATTCAGAAACAACTGATTTTTTTATAAACGCGGATGGTTGAAAAATAAAATTCAAATCAATTATTTGGTTCTTTTGGAAATCTCGGGAACAAACAGACCTCAAGGCATTTCCGTCACCGTTTATAAAGATACAGTCACCATATAATAGGCACATATTGCTTTTTGTTCGAAATTTGTGCCCAATAATTGACAAAGTATTCTTGCAGTAGAGATCATCTGAATTTAGCCAGGCAACAATTTCACCTGTGCATTTTTTAAAGCCTTTGTTTATCGCTTGTGACTGACCTTTATCCTTTTCGCTGACCCAGTACGCTATCCATTTTTCATATTTTTTAATGATTTTAACAGATTCATCGACTGAACCGCCGTCAATGATTATATATTCCAGTTTCGGATAGCCCTGTAAAAGCACTGAACGGATAGTTTCTTCTATAAAATGCCCTTGATTCAGGCTTGGAGTTACAATACTGATTTTTGGCCATGGGGAACCATATGGCATATTATCCGGCAATTGTGGAGATTCCTTAGTCCATGGCCACCCTGTTTTGCCCTGCGGAGAAGGTGGCAATTCTTTTAAAACTGGACATCGCATGAAAAAGCCTGGCTTCTATCTCAGTTTTATCCCAACTAACGCCAAAAAGATTTTTTTCTGAGCCGGTTGTGGATATAATGCGGATCTTTTGTAGCGATCAAATTAACATATGGATAACTATCGCGCAGCGGATCAGGAACTATAGTTCGGAACTTGGGATGATAGGTATACATTTGATACCCAAATTCCTCTAGAAGGCAATATAATTCTTTACATGAAGAACCAGCCGATCTAGCTGCTTCCTCTGTGAATTCGACCAGTAATACCGGAGCATCTTTTTTAGATAGCATTTCGCACGCCCCATTAAGAACCCTTGCCTCCCAGCCCTCTACATCAACTTTCATCATCGTAACGTTACCCAAAAGTTGATTGTCGCGGGCAAAGTCATCCCACCGCTTACATTGGACCGTCTCTTTGATATATGTTTCTCCCGCAATTGGTTTTGCAAACGAATTCCAAGCATCATATCCATCCTGAGATTGAAAAAGTAAACCCTCCGATTCAACATCGGATAAAGCCAATTGACGACTGCAAACATTGTTAAGATTATTTAACTTAATATTTTGAATCAATCGCCGGCAAATTTCAAATGTCGGTTCGAAGGAATAAACCCTACCATTTTCACCCACTCGATGTGCCGCAATAAGAGTAAACAGACCCATATTTGCACCAACATCGACAAAGATATCCCCTCGTCTTAAAAAAGCGTTCAAGAAATGCCTTTCTTCCAATTCGAATTCATGGCAAAAAATTAATTGGGACAATTTGCTATCAAAATATAGGTGCATTTTAACCCCTTGTTGAATCCTTGTCTCAATTTTTTTTCGTTTGTCAACCTGAGAGTTCCACCATTCCAACCGTCTTTGTTTTAAATAATCGTGCCATTGCCATTGAAGTCTTTTAAGCAACGTTCTCTGACGTAAATGAGTAAAACCACGAGATAGTTTTTCTCTCAGAATAGTCCCTGACATATCTTTCTAAGCTTTTTGTCTAAATATTGAGTTTATCTTTTCATTAATCTACCAACAATTCTCTTAAAATAGTAGCCGAGGGGATGATAAAAATTAATAAGACCGTAAGATAGTACTGCAATCTTCCTAATGATCCATGTCTGTTTAATATGATAATCTTTTTCTACCAACCAGCCATAGGCTATGTCTTCAATCAAGCCTATTTCAAAAGGTGATAGCATCGTTATCCACTGCTTTGTATTTCCAGAGAAAATATGATTATCATGTAATAGAAAATCGGGATCATAATTGTTCTTCCCTGCTCGCACTCCATATGTATTGTAATCAAAGCTTTGAATTCTTTTTACTTGCTGTTCAATAGTATACTTTCCCGCTATTTTAACAGCAGAAGATTTATCTAAATCTACTCCGATATATTTTGCGATTTTAAGTGTCTCTTGCGCCAAATCTTTTATCATATTTTCATATTTCGCCACAAAAATATCATTTAACTTGTTCCAGTTGTCATATTCCTGCAAAATTGAGTGAATAAAACCGCTCTGCATAACATGTCTAAATGAAGTTTTATTTTTGTTCATTATCGAAACTATAACATCCCTCAAGTCTCGATAAACATAAATCGCTTTTGCTTCTCCTCTTGAAACTAAATCTTGTGCGCCATTTATATATGAGTGGCATTTAATTACGAGAAACCTATTATCGTTCATAAAATTAGATTGAAGTTTAGGAAATTGTTCAGGTTCTACCCATCCAAGACCTTTGCCGACGTTATTAGATTCTACAATTTCCTTTGTTAATTGGTAGTGTACCGTTGATCCTGATCTTGGCATTCCACAACAAAAAATCCACATACAAATCCTAGTTTCTGTATTCTATTGTTTGAGCTTAGAACTTAGCTTAAGTGCTTAACTGTCCATTCAAGCATCGGGCCAATCACGCCACCTCTTTTATCAACAAAAAAATCCGGGTTATCAACCTGAAAATCAACTTTAAATTGCACAACTTTTTCTTCTTGAAATATCCATCTTCTTCGGTGTATCCCTCCACAGGGAAAAATATAATAAACACTCGAATTAAGTAGGCGGCCTGGAATTATGGTCCTGAATCTATAAATTCCAGACTTAAAATCATCTCTGCTTAATATCTCTTCAATATCATTGTGAAAGGTCGTAAACACTTTAATACCTAGTTCACCTTCGAGTTCGAAGCCAATTTTGAGATCGGGCACATATTCACTCATTCTGACATCAATCTCAATAGCAATTGCATCATGATTGCTGAAATCTGATCGCTGGCGGCCTGAAGTATCTTTTACTGTAACGGAACGTAAAGAAACCTTATCTTTGTTCAATGGCAAGGAGGAATACCATTCAGTCGAAACATTTTGACCAATTTCATTATATCTTCTAATTGTACTAATAGCAGGACCTTCAAATACTTTGACACCTTTTTCAAGAAGCAAGGCAAGCCCACAAAGTGCTGAAATTGCGCCCATATTGTGACTCACAAACAGAACAGTTCGCCCTTCAACTGACACTTCCCCAATCTTCCCCAGGCACTTTTTCTGAAATTGAGCATCGCCAACGGCCAAGACTTCATCCACCAATAGTATCTCAGGCTCCAAATGAGCAGCTACTGCGAACGCAAGCCTCATGTACATCCCTGAGGAATATCTTTTGACTGGTGTTTCGATAAATTTTTCAAGCTCGGCAAAAGCGACGATTTCATCAAATTTCCGGGTGACTTCCCAGCGATCCATTCCAAGAATAGCGCCATACATATAAACATTTTCATGTCCGGTAAGTTCCGGGTGAAAACCCGTACCCACCTCTAAAAGAGAACCAACCCGGCCTTTTAATTCTACTCTTCCTTTTGTAGGTTCGGTAATTTTTGATAAAATCTTCAATAATGTGCTCTTGCCGGCTCCGTTGCGGCCGATGATACCTATAATTTCACCGCGTTTGACTTCAAAGGAGACGTCTTTGAGAGCCCAGATGGTGTCTTCGGTTGACGACAGCGGGGAGCAAGGGGAGGGGGGCTTAGAGTTAATGCTTTTGCTCAATGCTCTATGCGCCATGCTCCATGCTTCCTGCGCACGCAGGAATGGGGCTTTGGCGGCGTCGACAAGAGTTTCCCGAAAGGTTCTGTAGCCTTCTTTGGTACTACCGATGCGGTATTGCTTGGATAGATTTTCAACCCTTATAACAACGTCGTCTGACATACTAAGTGACTCCTTGTAATAGGCATGGAGCATGGAGCCGGGGGCAGGGAGAAAAGCTGCTTGGAGAAGGGAGCTCGGAGCTCGGAGTAGTGGCTATTTGGTTTTCAGGCTTCGGATAAAGCCGGTAATCATTTTGCATTCTTCCTCCAAATCGTTAAGCAAATTGTCTTTGTTCTTATCATCTATTAATCCTCTTCTTTCAAAAACAATAAGCATATTAGCGTTTTCGAATAGCGATATCAAAAAGTTTATCACCAATTTCAATCGCCTTTTTCCAAATTTCTAAATCTTGAAACCGAAAAAGCTTTTTATTTCTTTTGCCTTTATTTCTTTGGTTCATTCCTCCCCTCTCCTCGCTCTATGCTCCAAACTCTCAGCCCCTTGCTCATCCTCTCTGCTCCTTGCTCCCCACCCCTTGCTACTTAATGCGGTATTGCTTGGATAAGTTTTCGACCTTTATAACAACGTCGTCTGACATTTAATAGCATAGAGCTAAGGGCAGGGAGCCAAGAGTATCGAGCTTAGAATTTGAAGCTTATAGTCCAGAGCAGGGAGTTCAGAGTGTCTATATATTTGATTTTGCTCCACTTCACTCCAACTTCTACGCTCAGCGTTCCTTTATTTGTATTTCTACGCTATATACTCTTTGCTTTTTTTCAGCCCTATCCTTTCATTGCTCCACGCTCCCTGCTCCTTGCTCTCCGCTCTTTGCTCTCTGCTACAAAATTGGTTCCATTGGTTTTGATATGTTTTATTTGCCTTTTTTGCTTTCCCTATATCTCATATTTCGAACTCAGCACGCGGCAAGCCAGACTGACGAATAATTGATCGCTGTGTACCAATACGAAGTTCCCCATGATCAGGCACTGGAATTGTCACCGTGCCGGTTGCCGTTTTACGCTGCATGGCAACATGGCTGCCGCGTCTCCGAACTTCAACAAACCATGTTTTTCCAAAATAGCACAAACATCTTTGCCGGAAAAAACACGCAATTTAGCCAACAGACACCTCCAGTTGAGTTATGTAAATTTCTCCAGGCAGCCGTTGTTGCACTTCTTCCGGCGATGCGCATTCAAAAAACAACTCCAGAGCTTCGCGCAAATTCTCACGAGCGCTTTCAATGCTGTCTCCCTGACTGGCGATGTCCAGTTCTGGACACAGAGAAACATAACCATCACCTTCCCGTTCAATAATTGCGGTCAATTGACGATTTATAGCCTTCTCCTATTTTGGGGTCTGCTCTTGACTCTTTCTATCAATCTTCAAGTAACGAGGATCTATGTTTAACGCTTTGGCAACTTTTTCCCTTGTTGAAGATCGCAATTTACGCCCTTTCGTTTCTAGCCTGGCATCAGCCGACTGTTTTATACCTATCCTGGCAGCTAAATCTGCTTGAGTTAAGCCTTTATATTCTCTCCAAGCCTGGATTAGAGATTTGCCTTCATCAATAACTTTCCTGACCACATCTCCCGGAACTCTAATGCCATCAGAATTGGCTTTTGCTTTATCATAGGCCAGAACATCTTCCATATCTTCAAGAAACTCTGCAAACTCGTCAAAATCAACTAATGCAAATACTGGTCTACCCTTCCGCAATTACGACGTCATTTGGTATGGTTTTATCTTTGACCCGATGGAATAGAAAGATAACTACATTCCATTTGGCATAACCCCGGCTAAATAGGCTCTGCCCCTATGAAATTGCCACGAGGGATTTCATGGGGTAAACATTTAACTGGGCAAGCAGGATTAACTTGATAGTATAGTAATTTCCTTTTTTAGAGCGGCGAAGCCGCGTTATATAGAATCGCGAAGCGATTGTATAACTTGATTTTATTTTTCCCTTCCCGGATGAAAGGGAAAAAGTTCAATCGTGCCTACGATATTAAAATTCCGTGTTTCTGGATCTCACTTGCCAAGGGATTGCTACTATCAAAGTCCTCAACTCTAAAGGGATGGGGCTCAATGCGATCATCAATAATTGCTGCCATTTTCATTAGTTTCAATCTTTCTTCGAATAAATCGTCTGAAAAATCAGGCGAGATCACCGCTACATCAATATCACTCCAAACAGCAGCATTTCCCTTTGAATGTGATCCATAAATATAAGCAGCATGCACTCTATACTTTTTTCTCAACTCACTAATAAAATGATTCACGTTATTTTCTATGTTTTTTCCTGTTGTAGCCATTGAAATATTTCCTTTATCACCGTAATTTGTTTTCCTGCGTATTCAGCATTGCATTTCTTGCGAAAAGCTCTCTTGAAATCCGGATATCTTGCCTCGATATTAAAAGCTGATATCTCAATTAATGCCTCGATTTTATCCTCCGGCACCTCTATCCCTGCCAACTTTGCAAGTCTTAGAAGATTATGAATCGGCGGAGCATGGTCTTTCTGTTTTACAACATACAAAGCCTTCATCAATTTCTCAATCGCCAAATGACCAAAAAAGAGCGCATAAGAATAATCACCTTTTTCCATCAAATGTTCAGCCACTTGAAGCGCTTCCTTTGCTTCGGTAATCCGGAATGATTCTATCGCTTTAATATCCATTTTTTATTATGCCCATTAATATAGAGTCTTTGAAAGTTTTGTAGCCTTTTTTGGCACCACCAATGCGGTATTGCTTGAAGAGGTTTTCAACCTTTATTACAACGTCGTCTGACATATTAAATGACTCCTTGTAATAGGCATGGAGCATGGAGCCGGGGGCAGGGAGAAAAGCTGCTTGGAGAAGGGAGCTCGGAGCTCGGAGTAGTGGCTATTTGGTTTTCAGGCTTCGGATAAAGCCGGTAATCATTTTGCATTCTTCCTCCAAATCGTTAAGCAAATTGTCTTTGTTCTTATCATCTCAAGTTTCGCACCCCCTATTGCGGGTTTGCGACATATAATTACTTCTTTTACT
>JACNIG010000349.1 GCA_014383215.1 Candidatus Desulfatibia vada
TTATTTGTAATTTGGTGCTTGAAATTTGTGATTTTAGACACAAAACTCCAAGGCAGAGCCAGATATCTCTGACCTGGCCCAGAGGACCAAGTTTTTCAGGACATAATAAAGATGCGCGTATTATTCTGGTACTGTGATCAATTTGACTGGGTGCCCGCCTTTCAAGCGCTGCCCGATGCGGCCGCAGCAGATCCGGCTGAAAATGAAAACTGCGTGGTGGCGTTTGTCCATATTGAGCCCCAGGATGTAAAGCCGGGGAGCTCGGTGGAAACCAAACTGGTTAAAAACGCCAAATGGCTGGCCCGCAAATGGCAGATTACCAATATTATTTTGCACTCTTTCACGCACCTCGGAGAGGAAAAGGCTGAGGCCGGCGAGGCACGGGCTTTGTTGGACAGAACCCAAAAACGACTGGAAAGAGCGGGATATTCTGTTATGCAGACACCCTACGGCTATTTTTTAGATCTGAAAATACAAGCGAAAGGACATCCTTTAGCAAGGGTGTTCAAACAATTTTGATGAATTCGATCAAAGTCGAATTCATCAGGTGTTTGGTGTTTAGTATTTTGTATTTTGCTTCAAACATATAATTATATACCAGTTTGTTAGATCACCAAACACTAAAGACCAAATACAAAACACTCTCGTAAAAAGTCGTTTTTCTACCTTTTTACGAGTTCATCAATTTTAACCTGCATATTTCATGCTAATACTATATACGTCTGATATCCACGCCAATCCCGAGCATCTTAATTCCATGCTGAACGTAGCGGCAAGAGAAGCGGTACAGGCTGTTATTATCGGTGGAGATATCGTTCCGCACCATTTGCCTGAGGCCAACACGTTGGGTGTGCTGCCGGCCCAGGCACTGTATTTAAATAATGTTTTGATCCCCGCTATCAAGGAATTCAAGCAGCACAACCAGGCCGCCATTTATCTTGATCTTGCCAACGACGATTTTATCTGCAACCGCAAAGTTCTGGAAGAGCATAATTTTGAACTTGTCAATCTGCTGCACCTGCAGAAGCACAGGTTTACGGAACATGTCGATATTATCGGCTACATGATGGTTCCGCCGACCCCTTTTTACCGCAAAGACTGGGAAAAACCGGATTCTTTAGAAATGCCCTATGCCCCGGGCAACATCGTCGCTTTAGACGGATTTATTTCCGTCAACGATCAGTTGGTTGAAACCTTTATAGACCTTGCCGCAGGCGATACCATTGAAAACGACCTGGCGCGCTTATCAGAATCGATTGACCGGCCGTTTATCTTTGTGGCCCACTCTCCACCGTATCAAACGCTGCTGGATGTGTTGGACAGCGGCCTGCACGTGGGCAGCATCAGCATTAAAAGATTTATTGAAGACTGGTCCCGCAAGGGATTGCTCGTTGCAGCGCTGCACGGTCATATCCACGGTGCCCCGTACCGATCCGGCGCCGTTTACACCACCATTGAAAATACCGTGTGCATCAATCCCGGCCAGAATGAAGGCCGGGGCTCCAATTTGCGATATGTAATTCTGGAACTTAAAGACCGGCAAACTCCGCCAAATGTCCGCATCATATATGAACCGTAATAATACCTCATAAATCTTCCACAGCAAGAATCGGGTTGCCTGCAAAATTAAAATGGAATATTGATGAATTCGCAAGGTGTTTAGTCTTTAGTATTTTATGTTTTGTTTGTTGTTCTTCATAAGAAATTCGGGATAGTGTGAATAGAGGTTTAAAATGCAAGATTTCAAGCAACTGTCAAAAGACTATCAACGCGTAGAACAGGCCATCAAATTTCTGGAAGAAAATTTTAACCGGCAGCCGTCTCTTCGTGAGATTGCAGAGAGTGTCAACCTGAGCGAATATCACTTTCAGCGGCTTTTCAGCCGTTGGGTCGGCATCAGCCCCAAACGGTTTTTACAGTTTTTAACCAAGGAATACGCCAAAAAGCTCATCGAGAATTCGAACAATATTTTAGATGCCACTTACGATTCCGGCCTTTCCAGCCCCGGACGGCTGCACGATCTTTTTGTTAACTGCGAGGCGGTAACGCCGGGTAAATATAAAGCAAAAGGCAGGGGGGTTAAGATCACATACGGCGTTCATCCCTCTGTGTTCGGCGATTGCCTGCTGGCAACAACCCAGCGCGGTATCTGCCATCTGGAATTCGTTTCCTCGGGGAAAAAAACTGACCTTGTGAACCGGTTACAGGACAAGTGGCAAAATGCCTCCCTAAAGTTCAGCCCGAAAATAACACGGCCGCTGGTGGATCGGATATTTGATTTTGCGGCCGACCAGGAGCCGGCGCCGCTGCACCTTTATGTCCGGGGAACCAATTTTCAGATAAAAGTATGGGAAGCACTGCTGCTGATTCCACTGGGCCGTGCCGTAACATACGAAGATATCGCCCGGCATATTGGCATGCCCCGGGCCGCACGGGCTGTCGGGAATGCCGTGGGACAGAATCCGATCTCCTGTCTCATTCCCTGCCACCGCGTGATTCGCAAGATGGGGGTTTTTGGAAACTATGGCGGAGGACCGGCCAGAAAAAAAGCCATCCTCGGCTGGGAAGCCGCCCGGCAATTCACTGATACCTAAAAAAATAGGATCGTCATAAGAATTTGGGGATGGGTTTAATTGCATTTTTTTTAAATTGGACAGGATTAACAAGATTGATTGGATCTCTTACTTTCTATAGCCTGTCCCCCAGGGCAAGAGAAAGGCAAAAAAAATCTTGAAAATCCTGTCTATCCTGTCTAAACATAAAATTGACAAACCATCAGATGATGAAAACTATGAAACTGCAATCAAAGCTACCTGACGTCGGTATCACCATATTTACGGTTATGTCGGCCTTGGCCGCTGAGCACGAGGCCATTAATCTTTCCCAGGGATTTCCGGATTTTGATGTTGATCCTGATCTTCTGGCCCTGGTGGATAAATACATGCGCAGCGGATACAACCAGTACGCACCCATGCAAGGCGTTCCGGCGCTGCGGGAAAGGCTTGCGGAAAAGACCCAACAACTCTACAACGCTGGTTACGATCCTGCCACGGAAATTACAATAACCTCCGGTGCCACCGAAGCCCTGTTTGCGGCCATCAGCGCAGTCGTTCATCCCGGCGATGAAGTTATCGTGATTGAGCCGGCTTTTGATTGTTACGTGCCGGCGATTGCATTAAACGGCGGAGTACCGGTATTTGTGAAGCTTAACTTTCCGGATTATCACATCGACTGGGATGACGTTCAAGCTGCAATCACTTCAAAAACACGACTGATAATTCTAAATTCGCCCCACAATCCCACCGGCGCCGTCTTGTCGGATGAAGACCTATCCGCTTTAAAACGTATTGTCGAAGATACGGATGTGCTCATAATCAGCGACGAGGTTTACGAGCATATTATCTTCGACGGTCTGATCCACGAGAGCATGGCCCGGCATCCGGAACTTGCCCAAAGAAGTTTTGTAATCAGTTCTTTCGGCAAGACATACCATACTACCGGCTGGAAGATCGGTTACTGCCTGGCACCGGAACCGCTCTCAACAGAATTTCAACGGGTGCACCAGTTTCTTACTTTTGCCTCCAATACGCCGATTCAGCATGCCTACGCGGAATTTATGCAGAAAAAAGACGCTTATCTGAAGCTTGCAACATTTTATCAAAAAAAGCGCGACAAATTTTTAGCACTGATCGAAACTTCGCGCTTTGAGGCTGTTCCCTGCAAGGGAACATACTTTCAAATGCTCGATTATTCCGCAATTTCCGGTGAATCCGATGTCGAATTCTCAAAAAGACTAACCATAGAACATGGTGTGGCGTCGATTCCTCCTTCTGTTTTTTACCACCATCAAGTTGATCATAAAGTGCTTCGATTCTGTTTTGCCAAAAAAGATGAAACTCTCAAAAAAGCTGCGGAGAGATTATGCAAGATTTAAAAGTTACACTGATTCAGAGCGAACTGGTCTGGGAAGATATTGATTCGAATTTGGCCGGGTTTAATTCAAGAATAGACGCCATTGAGGAGGATACCCATCTCATCGTATTGCCGGAGATGTTTTCCACCGGCTTTACCATGAATGCCCCTGCCCTGGCCCAGGACATGGCCGGTTCTGCGGTCAAATGGATCATCGAAAAGTCAGCAGAAAAGAATGTAGCCATTGTCGGAAGTATCATCGCCGATGACGACGGCAAATTTTTCAACCGGCTGGTCTGGGCCAAACCCAACGGTGAAATCTTCACCTATGACAAAAAACACCTCTTTCGGATGGCGGGAGAAGAAAAAATATACAGCGCCGGCACTAAAAATATTACGGTTGAGCTGAACGGCTGGAGGATCAGACCCTTTATTTGTTACGACCTTCGCTTTCCGGTCTGGACACGAAATATTGCGAACCAGTTTGATGCAGCCATATTTATCGCCAACTGGCCGGAAAGGCGCTCGTTGCACTGGAAGTCCCTGCTGCAGGCCCGCGCCATTGAAAACCTGTGTTACGTTATCGGCGTTAATCGCGTCGGCACTGACGGCAACGGCCTGACTTACAGCGGTGACACCTGTGTCATCGATCCAACGGGCAACATTCTTTTTCAAAAGTCCCACGCTGCCTGTACCCATACCGCCCAACTTTCTTACTCCGAGCTGCAAGAGTACCGCAAATCGTTCCCGGCCTGGATGGATGCAGGCCACGATCTGATTCGGATTCCTGATTAGTTTGCATCCATAAATGGATAGCTGCCCCTTCCGTCAAAACAATTGCGATTACTGTAACTCTATGTTACCCTAATTAATTGTAAACGCTCAATTAAAATTTGTCAGGGGCCAGGAAACCAATTCCATCTGAATTGTATAACGCCAATCTCACCGAGATATAACTCATAAAGCAAGACTCACTTTCCGCCCCCTGATCCCTCCCTAATTCTGTTTTGGCACAATTAGGGTATAGTTCAAATTAAGTGAAATGTTTTAAAATTATAAAAGGTTATCACAAGTAGAACTTTGCTTATTAAGTCCTGTTTCAAGCGAAGCGCTATATAAAATCGTGCAGCGATTTTATCGGAGGAATTATAAATGGCTGAGAAGAAAAAAACTACACGTACTGCCAAGCAAAAGCCTGCAGCAAAGAAGAAAGCTGCTGTGAAGAAGACGCCTGCCAAACAGACCAGAGCCGCTGCCGGGAACAAGAAAATCACATCCAGGCCAAAAGAGGCCAACGACTTTCCCATCGTCGGTTTGGGTGCCTCCGCCGGTGGACTGGAGGCGCTGGAAACATTCTTTTCACATATGCCGCCTGACAGGGGCATTGGATTTGTCATCATCCAGCATCTAAGCCCCAAGCACAAAAGTATTATGGGCAGTCTTTTGTCAAAAAATACGAGAATGAAGGTTTTAGAAATAAAAGATGGGATGACGGTTAAACCGAACCAAGTGTATTTAAACCCGCCGAACAAGGATGTGGTGATTATTAACGGCACTCTCCAGCTAATGGATCCTGTAAAAACCGGTGGTATCAAGCTGCCCATTGACAGCTTTTTTAGATCTATGGCTGAAGAACTGGGTGAAAAGGCTATTTGCGTTATCCTTTCGGGCACCGCCACCGACGGCACCATGGGTTTAAAAGCGGTCAAGGGGGAAGGCGGCCTGGCCATGGTTCAAGACCCGGATTCGGCCAAGTACGACGGCATGCCCAGAAGCGCGATCGCTACCGGAATTGTAGATTTTATTCTGCCGGTGGAAAAAATCCCCGCAGAACTTGTAAGGTATGTTCAGACGCCCTATATCGGCCCACCCAAGAAAGTCATCGGCACTGATGACCAGTTCGTAAATTATATCCAGAAAATATTTGCCCTGATTCGATCAACGACCGGCCACGATCTATCCCATTACAAGCAGACGACTATTCGCCGCCGGATTGAACGGCGCATGGCCATCCACCAAATCAATAAGATAGCGGATTATGTGAAATATCTTCAACAAGCCCCACCTGAAGTTGAGATCCTTTTCAAAGACATGCTCATCGGGGTAACCAATTTCTTCAGAGACCCCGAAGCCTTTGAGGTTTTGAAGAAACAGGTGCTTCCTGCCTTGTTAAAATCCAAACAGCCTGATGCGTTGATCCGTATCTGGAGCGTGGGTTGTTCCACCGGTGAAGAGGCCTATTCCATGGCCATTTTATTTGCGGAAGCCATGGAAATGGTACAACATAATTATAATCTTCAGGTTTTTGCCAGCGACATAGACGCCCAGGCCGTTGATCATGCCCGTTTAGGTGTTTATCCGGACAGTATTGCCGCGGATGTATCCCAGGAACGCTTGAATAAATATTTTGTAAAAGAAGACAATACCTATAAAGTCAAGAAGCGACTCCGCGATATGATTGTCTTTGCCGTTCAAAACGTTATTAAAGATCCGCCCTTTTCTAAATTAGACCTTGTGAGCTGCAGGAATTTACTCATCTATATGGATAGTAAGCTGCAAAAAAAGGTCTTGCCTTTATTCCATTACACTTTAAATCCAGACGGGATTCTGTTTTTGGGCACCTCTGAGAGCATCGGCGAGTTTACCGACCTTTTCCATCCCATTGACAGAAAATGGAAGATCTTGAAGCGCAAAGAATTCTTTGTCGAAAGGGCTATCGATTATCCCAACATGCCTTTTTACCCCGGGTCTAAATTTGATGACAACGATGAAAAAAAGGCGCCCGTGGAGACGGACATCCAAAATGTGGCTGAAAAAGTAATCCTTGAAAACTTTTCCATGCCCGGGGTTTTAGTCAATGAAAAATATGAAATTATTCATTTTATGGGTAAAACCGACAAGTATTTAGAGGCACCCGTTGGTAGAGCCAGTTTTAATATTTTATCAATGGCGCGTGAAGGCTTGCGTTTTAAACTGGGTACGGCCCTGCATAACGCTGTCCGGCAAAAAAAGACATCCACACATAAAGCCCTTATAATAAAATTTAATGGTGAGTTTCGAACCATTGACCTGACGGTCAGGCCGCTTGCTGAATTAGCCGTTACGCCGGGTTATTTCCTTGTAATGTTTGATGATAAAACACCTCCCGAGAAGCCTTTAGAGAAAAGAGGGAAAAAGGTAGCTATGGATGAGGCTGACCCTGTCATTGTGAGCCTTGAACGTGAACTGGCATCCACCAAGGAGCACCTTCAGACAACCATGGAAGAGATGGAAACATCCAACGAAGAACTCAAATCGACCAATGAAGAACTGCAGTCGGTGAACGAGGAACTGCAAAGCACAAATGAAGAGCTGGAAACATCAAAAGAGGAGCTGCAATCGACCAACGAGGAACTGGTGACTGTCAACATGGAACTCCAAAGCAAAGTGGAGGAGTTGTCTCAGACAAACAATGACATCAACAACCTGCTCGGCAGCACTGAAATCGGAACCATCTTTTTAGACACCAACCTTAA
>JACNIG010000317.1 GCA_014383215.1 Candidatus Desulfatibia vada
ATTCGGCTGTTTTGCATACCCAGACGAACTGAAGCCTCTATCTTTTCCGCCACAATTGTTTCTTTTTCTCCTCATTTATATTTTATTGAGAAGATTATGGAACATTAAAATTTAGGTGTCAAGTCCCATATCAATACAAACGATGAAGTTATAGTCGCGGACTTCCGCCCCTTAAATTATAAGATTCTCAGCTAATTTGTTGATTCAATAGGCTAATTTGATTGTCATACTGGATACTGGATCTTCCGGTATCCTGACTAACCTTGCTTGTTTACAAGGCCCTTTACATATGTTATGTTATACCATAACATGTTTTATAGAGAGGAGGTATTACCATGCCGCAAGTATCACTCTATCTGAATGAGAAGACGTATGCAAAAGTACGGCGTGCAGCTGAGGCGGAATCCATATCGATTTCGAAATGGGTCTCGGAAAAATTGGACCGAACGATATCCGCTGACTGGCCGGATGGGTTCGACAAATTATTCGGAAGCATTATCGATGACAGTTTCAAAGCGCCGCGACGGGATACATTCACATCCGATGCAGTCAGGGAAAAGTTATGATCCGCTTCCTGGATACAAATATTTGCATCTATTTTCTGAAAGGGACACACCCTCTGGTTAAAACAAGACTTATGGAACACGGCCCGGAGGACATCAAGATACCCGCAATTGTAAAGGCAGAACTTCTCTATGGCGCAGTAAAAAGCACCAAGCGGGAAGAGAATCAAAAGCGTGTGGCCCGCTTTTTGGAACCTTTCGAGATCGTACCTTTCGATGATTCCGCTGCCGCCTTTTACGCCGATATTCGCTCCCAAACAGAGGCAAGCGGCACACCCGTCGGCCCCAACGACTTGATTATCGCCGCTACCGTTCTTTCACAAAATGGCGTCCTGGTGACAAACAATACAAAAGAGTTTCAACGCATTCAGGAACTCATGGTCGAAAACTGGACGGAGGAATAAATATTTACGTATTATGAGGCTTCGTCTGCAGTTTAACGTGTGTTCTAGGAGCCCTGCATCACATTATCGCCAGAGGTATTGATCGAAAAAACATATTTAAACCTAAGTTGAGCGATTTTTGCGAAGATATGTGCTGAGATTTTGATGCAGAAAGGTTGGATTTTTGCTCTCGGAATATATTCTTGATACCTTGAATCCATCTGAAATAGTATTTTTATTTGACGCGCTTATGCCTTTAATATAAAGATGCTCCCTGCTTGGAAGAAAATATTTATGAACAAAAATGACCTCAAAAACTTAAAAAAATGGTTTGCCGATTATGTGTCCGCTTTTTATACAGATGATTATAACTACAACTTTGCGTTAAATGTCAAAAAAGGGCATACAATGCGGGTATGTGATAATATTGTCATGATCGGCAAAAAGCTGGACATGTCAGAACCTGATTTAATAATCGCTGAAACTACGGCCCTGTTGCATGACCTTGGAAGATTTAAGCAATTTAAAAAATATGGCACTTTTAATGACATGACCTCAGAGAACCATGCCAGACTCGGCCTGCGGGAGATGGCCGCGCATAAGGTACTTTCAGTCTGTTTAAAAGCTGAAAAGAAGCTAATCGTCAAGGCTGTTAATTATCATAATTCCTTGAAGCTTCCTTCTGGTGAGAATGAGAAAACGCTTCATTTTATCCGCCTTATTCGTGACGCGGACAAGCTTGATATCTGGAAAGTATTCTTGGAATTTTTCCATGAAAAAAACAATCGGCAGAACGATGTTTTTGTGCTGGATCTGCCGGACGAACCGGAATATTCAAACGAGTTTATTGAAGCGCTTCACAGTCAAACTATGGCTTCGACGAAAGATATGAAAACCTTAAACGATTTTAAACTTCTTCAAATAGGCTGGGTTTATGATCTTAATTTTGTCCCTGCATTTCAGGTTGCTCAAAGCCACAATATAATTGAAAGAATAGAAGCCGTACTGCCCCAAAAAAAAGAGATCGCAGAGGCTGTCCGTCACGCCAAAGACTATTTAAAAATGCGTTTACAGGATCCAGGATAGCACGGCCGTCCCAAGAACCAGCACAATAATACCCCATAATCTACGGGTTTGATCTGATATTGAATTTAAATGCCAGTTATTGACCCGATCGTATAAGTTGTTAGGATCAAAAAATATAAATACCCCTTTAGCA
The DNA here is from genome assembly GCA_014383215.1 of Candidatus Desulfatibia vada. GTDB lineage: Bacteria > Desulfobacterota > Desulfobacteria > Desulfobacterales > UBA11574 > Desulfatibia_A > Desulfatibia_A vada. Next base: position 2,166 of record JACNIG010000317.1, read on the forward strand.
ACACCCATGAATCCGAGGAATCTTATAAACCATGGATTACGACTTGCGGATGCGGCCAATATAAACAATATGCCCGCTATAAACGGCAAGATAGAAAGGATCCTTCGATCAATCTGTAGCAGAAAACGTTCCATAACGTTTCTTGTTTCCCTTGTATAAAGAATCATGCAACATCCAACTGAGATCCAAAGAAAACTGACGGCGTAAAGAAACCATTTCATAATAGATATCCTCATAAATTGTTTAGTTATCGTACAAATCCATTATCTTGGAAAGAAAGCTGTATATTCACAAACATAAAAACATTTGTCAAGACTTAACCTGCTGTAGAATGTGAATATATTTAATATTCTTGACAACTTATGTGTTTATAATATAAAAAGTTGAAACTGTTACCATAGTTGAGTAAAAACTCAATGTAGCAGGTGTTTGTTGTCAGTTGTCCGGTGTCAGGTGTCCGTTGTTAGGCAATAAGAAGCGGGATTATATTTGAACTACAGGTGAAACACAAAAAGAGGTCCAAAGAACCTGTAAAACCATTGACAAGGGACCACAGACACCTGATAGAGTTTTGGTTCGATTAGGTTAAATCAACTACGGACAACTGACCAGGAACAACGGACATCGAGCGTTTTCGCTCGATTGAGGTATTATTGAGTGGAGAGAAGCATGATCAAAGTAACTGCAGCAATATTCGTTCATGATGGAATGCTACTGATAGCTAAACGAAAATCAACTGCAAGGCTGCCTAATTTGTGGGAACTACCCGGTGGTAAAATTGAACCGCATGAAACACCGGAAGAGTGTTTAAAGCGAGAACTAAAGGAAGAGTTTGATATCGATGTTACTGTAGAAGAATATCTCGGTTCTAATGTACATACTTACGATTTTGGCACAATAGATTTGATGGCCTTTAGAACTTCCTGGAACACAGGTGATTTCAAATTACTGGATCATGAAGAAATCAGGTGGGTATTTACGCACGAGCTTGACCAATTCGATTTTGCACCAGCCGATACTGCCTTTATCGAGGATTTAAAAAACGGAGTGATTGAAATTTGACGGCTTCGTAGAAGGGTTCATATACCCCCGCCAAAGCTCGGCGGGATAAAAAGGCGTAGTATTTTTTCAGGAACTAGGTCATACATGTAGTATGCCGAGCGTCTGCAAAAATACGACAACCTGCCTGAGGCGGACAAGCGCAGTAGATGGCACTTTTTACGACGCCATCACATTCCCGAACTTTTGGAACCCTCTTCTTCACAAACCGGCAATTCCGGCTTTTCGGGCGTTAGATAAAGGCAAGCTGCTACAAAGACATAAAAAAGAAGTGTCACACCCACAATTGTACCCAGTACCATGTCGTTTCTCCTTAACAAATCAATACAGATCACCCAAGAGACCTTTAATAAGTATATCGGCATCTTGTAATAAATCTTTAATCTTTTCATTCAATTAGGATAAGCACGGCAATTGTGGCCAGAATTGCGATTAGATCAATGAAATGGCAGGTTGGAAGCTATCTGGAGTCCCGCTGTGGCGAGGCTGCAGGATTTTTGTTAATTCGCCTCAGACGCATAAAATCGTAACTCGATTTTATTGCGCTTGTCTTCGTTCACGCAGAACACGCCGATCATTTTTAAAAGAAAATGATACAAAAACCCCATCTCTTGAGCTTTTTCGGCGATCATGTTTGCTTTTGCGTCTTTCCTTGGAGCGTGCCGGTTTACCATCCAAAGAAGCACTCCTTTTCTTAGACGAATTATTGGCGGCATGTTTTATTTCCCCAACTACTAAATGCATTTCTCTATCCTCTCTATGTTAATCCTCCTATATTTATTATCGGAATTTATTATTAAAACTTTAGCTATTTGGAACAATTATAGCGATTATCATAATAATGTTCCGATTGAACCGTTAACTTTACTAATTTTCAGTAAGCGCCGGATGATTTCGTTTAGGTCGGGAAGCTGTCTGAACAAATTAGAGCGCGTTAAAGCGAACATCATCAAGATGCTCCCATTATCGGAGAAAAGACGCAACGATATGTACAAAACAGAGAATCAAGAGTTAATGCGGGTTAGCTCTTCCAGCATATCATCATATTGATCGATAAGATTTCCCCAGGCAAAACGCTCCATGGCTTCTGCAAGATTTTGACGTAAGGTCTCAAAGCGGGCATAATTCGATATCAGTAGGGCAAGTTTGTCAACTAAATCCGCCTGGTCTTGATAGAGAACGTCTGCATGGTAATCATGTGGAATGATTTCCGGATAGGATAGCCGGTTGGGCAGGAGGGGGATACAACCGTGACGGACCGCTTCCACCACTGAGATACCGAAATTTTCCTGTTTGGCGGTACTGATCACAATTGAACCCAGGCGCAGCCATTCACAGTATTTTTCCCGGGAATCTTCATGGCCGTAATGTACAACCCGGCGTCCGTAACGCTGCCGGGCGGCAATAAATTCTTTGGGAACCATCTGAAAATTTTCCCCTAAAAGCGCCAGGCGAAAATCCAAATTTTGTTCAAGAATCGCATCCAGAGCGTCAAAAAAATCCGCCGGGTTCTTATCAAACTCCCAGCGGTGATTCCAGATAATCAGGGGCGGCGTATCCTTTTGCAACGGAAAACCGGCCAAGACGCTCTGTTCAGCAGGAAATTGGCACCCCGGATGTAGAGCGCCGGCTTTTTGACGAATAGCGTCAACCACCCATTTGGGTTCATATTCCGGCATCATGGTCAAAAAACCGGGAAGGCTGGAGAAAAAGGCATCAAAATGGGTTTGAGAGTTAAAAATAACTCGATCTGCGGCCAGGGCGGTTGTGATATCGGTAAAACCGAATTGAAAGTCGCGGGCCTCTCCGGGTGCCAGTGGATAGGTGAGCTGGTTTTCGTGAAAATATACCAGTGACGGCGGGCAGGACGGGCTGCAAAGCGCCTTCAAGTCCGACAGGCTCATAAGATCGGTAGCAATTAAGCCGTCATAATTTTCAAGAGGAGGGATTTTTTTGGCAAAATATAATGCCGCCCCACGCATGCGCCACTTCCAGAAACGGGCCGGCAGTGTATATAAATCAATTTCATGTTTTGAATGCGAGATCAAACCTTCGGCAAAGTTTCGATGTGAACCTCCGAAGAAGGGCTCCAGGAAAATAAATTTCAAACAGTTTCTCCGCTATAAAATATACGGTTTACAGCTTCTCCATAATAGATTTTATCATCTCCCGGTCTTGTTGGGACAATTGTTCGAATTTTACTTCAATGCCCTGGGAACTCCTGCCGGCAACCTTGCCGTTGAGCATGAGATGGGTCTGCTCGTCACCAAAAGAAAAGCTCATGGAAACATCCTGGCCGGCGGCAAAAGATTCTCCGGTTTCGATTAACACCCTGTCGAGGTTCATGCTTTGAACGAAGCTCTGATAAGAACCGTCCTCTGTGTCGTACTCGACAGCTATTTTTGATTTTGGCGGGGGTAAATCTTCCGCTAATTCAATTCCGTTTTCTTCCAAATCAAGTTCCAGGTCGTCGGCAGTTAACGCCATGATTTTCAGAACGATAACGGTAATATTATCGTGTCCTCTACGCTCATTGGAAAGATCTACCAGGGACTGACAGGCTTGATGAGGTTGTTCTTTAAGCACAATGTCACGGATCTCCTCCGGAGAAACATTATCACTTAACCCATCTGAACAGATAACCACGATATCACCTTTGAGCATCGGAATTTCGCGAGTATCGGGCTTTACCGTTTCGTCCGCACCCATTGCCTGGGTAAGCATGTGCTGAAACTGCTTCCCCAGCGGTTTTGATCCTTCGGGAGCTATGGCTGCATGTTCGGCCGCCCAGGTGTGCAAAACGGAAATAGTCTCGACGGCCCCTGCCCGAATCAAATAGATCGGGCTGTCACCCACGTTGGATACAATCAGAGTTTCGTCGGTTAAATAGACTGCCGACACTGTGGAACCCATGCCATGGTAGGCCGTGGAGCTTTGGGAGCGCTTGTGAACCGCTTGATTGGCCTTATGGATGCCGGTCACCAGATAGTTGGCCTCTTTGGAAAGCGTGCCGTCAGCATAGGTCATTTCATCCGCTTTGCTTTCCCCTTTGATTTTTTGCATGTGTTCTTGCAGGGCCTCTACCAACATTTGGCTGGCGACTTCACCGGCTTTGTGCCCCCCCATTCCGTCGGCTACCACATAAAACCCCACGGCATCATTAAAAAAGAAAGAATCTTCGTTGCCTTTTCGCTTTTTGCCTACATCAGTTATCCCGGCGGATTGAACTATTGCCATCTGCTCACCTTTGAAAGTTGTCAGGGGGCAGGGGTCGGGGGTCAGGAAACAAATTCCATCTGAATTTTATAACGCCAGTCTAAATGAGATATAACTCATAAAGCAAAACTCATTTTTCTGCCCCCTGATCCCTGGCCCCTCCCTAATTGTGTTTTGGCACAATTAGGGTAGTATTGTGAAACCTATAAAAAATATAAATTAATAAGTACTGAGTGTCAATGGGGTTCGCTACTCTCCCCGGGGAAACGTCAAAGTCGAGTTGGAATTAATAAGATTCCTTAGTTTTTTAATAAATTTTTCTCTCGCAAAGGCGCAAAGACGCTAAGTTTTATCTTTTTTTACTTTGCGAACTTTGCGCCTTTGCGAGAGAATTTTAAAAGCATGTCTAATATATAGTAGTGTCAATACATTATACACATGAATAACTTTGCCCTGCAATCAGTCTATTTAAAAAGGCAACCGAAGTACAGCACAAAAACCTTTGGCGTTAAAACCGGCTGAAAAATTAACCTTATGGTTTTCCATTAATTTTTGAATAAACTGACCGGTTTTGGTTCGATTGTATTTATGGGCGCTGGAGACGGCACCGTAGATATTTCCGGTGTAAAAGCCTAATTCAACCAAAGTGATAATGCCGCCAAGGGCATTGTTGTCATTATCGAAAGCCTCATAAGCGGCATAGATCAGGGCGCCGTTGATCAAAAAAGCTATCAGGGCATCCTGGTATCTTTCAGTGTATATAAATCCCGCCCCTGGAATGACGGATAAGAACCCTGCCAGTTGTGGATTCTTTTGTGGTATTATTTTTTCCTTGTCCAGGTCAACTGCAAGTCTTTTAAGCCTGTAGGTATCTTTGTTCGGCGCACTTATTTT
>JACNIG010000428.1 GCA_014383215.1 Candidatus Desulfatibia vada
ACCTGCGCTTCGGACAGCGGTAGCTCAGCTTGGTTAGCCACACTTTTGATACCTGCTATATATCGACGCGCCACAAACCTCTTGAATTCCTTGGATATGTAACGAGTATCACACCTGAGCAGATCCTCATCTTCAGGCCTGGAATTAAGTCAGAAAATCCCATATCTTGTATGGCTATCGTTTTTCATAGTCACAACTCAATGTGAACATTACTGACCCATCTAAAATTAATGCCCCAAAATTTACATGATTCGGGAACGAAATCGTCAACAAGAAGCCGTGGATAACTTGCAATAGTCCAACAATTTGAATTCAAATATATAATTTGATACTGTTTACATATCCCCACACCCACGCTCACCGAAACCAATCCCAAAACTTCGCTGTAGCCGGGCTCGCCTAACCCGAATATTTCATGAAACGGGATATAGGCTCTGCTCAGGCATAACCAAAGCGCTGATGATGTCCTGCCTGCCTTTTCGAAATAAAGTTATTTGACAAACAAAGGTATGTTTTGATAATTTTTTGGTTAAAAAAGAGGTGTGTTTTGGTCATGCTTGAACGAACTGCTGAAAAATATTTAAATGACTAGCATCGCAAAGAACGCAGAAAGCCGCTGGTGCTCAGAGGCGCCCGTCAGGTCGGCAAATCCACCCTGGTGCGCCGTTTTGCGGAAAAGAACGGTCTTGTTTTAAATGAAGTCAACTTGGAACAGCATCTGTATCTGGACACTATTTTCAAGTCCCTGGATATGGATGCCATTATCAGATTTCAAGTCCCTGGATATGGATGCCATTATCAGAGAGTTGGACGCTCTGGTGGGCAGAAACATTCAGGCCCCCGGTGCGGTTCTGTTTCTGGATGAAATTCAGGCGACCCCCCATGCCATCCAGGCCCTTCGATATTTTTATGAACAAAAACCAGAACTTTTCGTAATTTCGGCTGGCTATCTGCTTGAATTTGCGTTGGCCGACCATCATTTTTCAATGCCTGTCGGTCGAATCGAGTACTATCATTTGGGGCCGATGACTTTCAGGGAGTTTTTAACCGCCGTTGAACCCGGTCTGAACCGGTATCTTTCTGAGTTTCATATCCATCAAACCATACCCGTGACAGCCCATCAAAAATTGACCAAACGCCAGCGGGAATATTTATTCGTGGGCGGGATGCCCGAAGCCGTCTACGCATTTGCTGAAAAAACTCTTTAATGGAAGTCACGTCAGTTCACCGTTCCATTACCGAGACGTATCAGGATGATTTTTTCAAATATGCCAAACAAAAAGATCTGGCCTTGATGCAGAAAGTGTTTCGGCAGATTCCGATATTAAATCCGTTCGAACCGCCGCGCTTAACCTATTGGCTGCGGGAAGCAAAATCGGCCAATGCGGAAGTAGACTATGCAACTGCAAACGGCAACCAGGTAATCCCCATTGAAGTCAAAGCCGGTAAAAGCGGTGCGCTCAAATCCCTGCAGCAATTTGCGCTGAATAAAAACGCGGCGCTTTGCGTTCGTTTTGCCCTCAATCCCCCGGATATCGGACAGATCACCCATGCAGCCCGGGTGAACGGCGGCAGTGTACCTGTGCCTTACACGCTGCTGTCGCTTCCCCTGTATCTGGTGGAAGAAATTTCCCGGATATTGGACGAGATCCGAATGCAAAAATGAGCTGAAATATATTGGTACTCATCCGAAAGTCGCACACAACATTAAATTTTCCCTTATACAGCCTCCGAAAAGGGAATTCTTATCAACTCAACTTGGCCAATTAGGGTATTAATCCGGTTTTACCTGGCGGCCCTGATCAACTTTAAATTGGTTTCCACCAGTTGAAGGATCTTTTGATTGTAGAACTCTCTTAAGAATTTTACCTGAATAGAATCTGAAGCCTGTTTGAGGATGTTGGCGTTAATCGTCATTACCACACAATTTGTATCCGCAGTTACTTCCGCCCTTCGGGGCATTTTATACAGGATAGCAGTCTCGCCAAAATAATCTCCCTGTTCCAGTAGTTTAACCTCTCCTTTTAAATGCAGTGAGGCTTTTCCCTGGATAAGAAAATAAATATTATTATCAATATCATCTTGCTTAATGATCCACGAGTCCCTGTCGTGGAAACTCCAGGAAGAGATCCTGATAACATCCGAGAGGTCGGAATACTGGAAGTGCTTAAAAATAGGGAGTCGTTTCAAATAATCGAGCTTTTTTTTGTCCTGCTTATCCAAAGCCCGGGAGTCTTTGCCTTTAATGCTGGGAAGCAAGGCCTCGGCAAATTCTTTGGCTGTTTGGAAGCGCTCCTCCTTTTTTTTACTGATAGCTTTGCTGACAACTGATTCCAGGTCAGGGGAAATGTCAGGGGCATGCTCTTTAACCGCCGCCGGGTCGATGTTTATAATTTTATAGATGATTTCATAAAAACTTTTGCCTTCAAAGGGACGTTTTCCAGTCAACAACTCATAGAACACAATGCCAAGGGAAAAGATGTCGCTGCGTTGATCTATTCCAGGATCGGATTGTGCCTGTTCCGGGGACATATAATGAGAGGTCCCGAAAGTCTTGTTGATATCTTGCGGATCTTCTTTTAAAAAGCGGCTGATGCCAAAATCCATCAGTTTTACTTCACCCCTTTTGGTCAGCATGATGTTGGACGGCTTGATATCAAGATGCATGTAACCCTTGTTATGGATGTATTCGAGGGCATAACAGGTGTTGTATATGATCTCCAGCACTTGACTGCGGGGCAGAAGGTTCCATTTGCGGCTGCTTGCCTGTAATCCTGAGCCTTCGATATATTCAAGGGCGATGAAGAACACGTCATTTTCGATACCGGCATCATAGGTGATGACTATGTTGGGATGGATAAACTGAGCCGCAAGCCGGGCCTCTTTCAGGCATTGATTGAGCCTTTGTTTATCCGGCCCGATCATATCGATGGATGATATTTTGGCTATTTTTAAAGCAACGGTTCGTTCGAGAAAAGAATCGATTGCTTTGTAAACGATTCCCATTCCTCCCTCACCCAGCTTGGAGGAAATTTCGTACCGGTCCAGAGTTTTAATGTCTTGGTGGTTCAGCATGCTTTAATATACCTTGAGTTCTTTTAAAATAACTTCATCGCCATAATCGTTTTTTAAAAAATTAGTTAAGCTATTATTGATATATAGTTTTAACTTTACCAAATCACTTTCATTGACCTTTTGTTGGGTATCCGGGGAATTGAGAAACATCAAAATGCTGTCTCGGATCAGGGACTCAATTGCGGAATTTTGTTCCTTTAGTTCAGTGCGATATCGCAGCTTCAAGGATATTTCGATATGCCTGTTTTCGCCCAAGTTGGTAATGATCGGGCCGAGTGTGTGATATTCATTTGATGATGTTGTGCTGTTTACTCGCAGCTCCGAAATTAATAGAGGCTTGATGGCTTTATGATTCAAGAATAAAAACAAGGCGGCCAACACAAGAATAGTAGCAGCCGCTACGATAAGTTTAAATCTCAACCCCTTTTGTGACTCTGTTTCTACATCTACCTCTACTTCTACTTCTACTTCAGGTTCGGTTTCCTCGGGCTCTTCATAAATTGGCGTTTCAACCGGTTTTTTTGAAACAGGAATGGAGGCAACCTCGGGCACTTCAAGTTTGTCCAACTCAATTCCAAACTCAGGGTTATCGTATTCTTTGATATTATCTTTGTCTGCAGTCATAATTTTACACTTTCATTCAACTAAAAATAGTAAATTATCCCTGATAGGTCAAATTAAATATAAAAATGATTGATATTCATGTACTAATATATTATTCGATTATGTGATTATGACCAAAAATTGCCCGGAGCTTATTGCAGCACATATTTTAATATTGATGAATACGTAAAAAGATCGTTTATCTGAACTATAACAAGACCATCATTAAGAGTGTTTTAACTGAATAACGTATGGGAAAAAATCTAACTGTCCTGCTGGCTGATGAAAATCATGTTGCTCTTGAAGAGCTTGCTAAGATTTTCAAAAGCCTTGGTTTTACAAATATTATTCAATCCGACAACGCCGGTAATGCCTGGACGATGATTCAGCTTAAGGAACTGGAATGTGTCGTTTCAGCCTGGGAAATGAAAGAAATGTCCGGACTGGCCCTGCTTAGAATTGTCAGATCAAGTGACAGGTTTTTTAACCTGCCGGTTTTTTTGATGCATTCGTCCTATACCAAAGGCATGGTGGTTCTGGCCGGCCAAGAAGGTGTCACGGGGTTGGTGGTAACGCCTTTTAGTGCGGACAGCATTAAAAAGAAAATGGAGTCGCTTAAATTCCCTGTCCTTGACCCCCATCAAAAAGAAGCCGAAAAATCGCTGCAAGATGCATTGCAACTGATAGAGAGCGAAAATTACGAAACGGCTGTGGGTATCCTGGAGAACCTGGTAAAGATAGAGGAAAATGCAGAATACTATTACAACTTAGGCTATGTCAAAACTGCCCAGGGTAATTATAGCGAAGCGATTCAGGCTTTCAGGAAGGCTACCGCTATAGACCGCCTGTTTGCCAAGGCATATGAAGGTATGGGGCGTGCTTATCAAAAAATCGGTAAGCCGGAAGAGGCGGAGAAATTTATGATCAGGGCGGCAGACATCCATATGAGCAGGGAGAATGTGGAAGAAGCCGAAATGGTGCTGGATGAGATTAGGGAAATCAACCCCAATACGGTAAACATCTACAACAGCTTCGGCGTTCTTTACCGCAAGAAAGGCGATTTCAAAAAGGCTTTATTTAACTATAAAAAAGCTATTGTAATTCACCCGGAAAGGGCGCGTATCCATTATAATATCGGCAGGCTCTACATAGAGATGAAAGATCCGGAAACGGCAAAATCCTATTTTATGCAAGCACTTAAGCTAGAACCGGATTTTGATGATGCACGCGAAGTTCTGGACGCCATTGATCTGGGCGCCTTTTGAGCAAAAATTAGCAGCGGGTCCAGCCACACTCAGCATTAGCGCAAACCATACAGCCTTCGGCTCTGCGAATCATTGCCCCACAATCTGGACAAGATGTGTTCTTGGTTTCCGAGTTCATACTCCCGTTAAAATATATATCGGCATCTTCAATCCGCCGGGCGACTTCACGCCACATATCAGCATTTTGCATGGCGATTTCAAGCCCCTTGCCCATACCGGCGGCACAGCTGTTTACCTCTACGTCTTTGCCGGCGGAGATAGCCTTGGTGCAGGCCGGACAATGGATGGACTTCATACTGCGGATGATCTTTTCCAAAGATATTCCGGCCCTTAGGCAGTATGATATCAGCACGCCAAGCGCTTTGGTATTGGCGGCACAGCCGCCGCCGACTGTTCTGATGAAAACTTCGACCACGCTGTCGCCGTCAAAATGGGGATCAACATAGAGTTTGCCGCAGGCGGTTTTCATTTTGAGACTGGGACCTGTTGTTGCTCTGGGTCGGTGTTTGAGTTCTCCTCGGCGCAGGGTATCTTCTGTTTTGCCCTCCGTTTCCCCGACATCGGTGTACAGCGCCTGCCTGTCCCGCGAACCGTCGCGATAAAAGGTGATTCCCTTGCAGCCTGTCTTCCAGGCCTGAAAGAACGCCCCCGAAACTTCTTTTTTATCGGTGGTATAAGGTGCGTTGATGGTTTTGGAGACGCCGGAATCGACGCCGCTTGTCTGTAAAGAGGCCTGAACCATGACGTGCTGCTCAATGGACACATCCTGCATCGTTACAAAATATTCAGGCAAAGTTTTGTCCTCATTTTTTGCATGCCATTCCTGCACCACCGCGGGCATCATATCGAGTTTTTCGCCTTCCAGGCATTCTTTGGTGTAATTAAAGGCAAAATTCGGCTCACAACCTGATGAGCAATTGGCGATTAAGGAAAGCGTGCCGGTGGGGGCTACGGTTGTGAGGGTGCTGTTGCGTCTTTTTGAGTTGGCAAAATCATATTCTTCATAAACCGGGGCCGCCCCTTTTTCTTGACCCAGTTCAATGGATGTTGCATCGGCTGTTTGGTAAATAAAGCTCATAATATCTTTGGCCAGCTTGATCGATTCAATGGAGCCGTAACGAAGATGCAGCTTGATGCACATATCCGCAAACCCCATGATACCTAAACCGATTTGCCGTGTTTTTCTGGTCATCGCCTCGATTTCAGGAATCGGGTAATTATTCACTGAAATTACTGAATCGAGGAAACGTACGGCGAGTTGGATGGTTTTGCGCAGCTTTTCCCAGTCAATCTCGGCTTGGCCGGTCACCCACGGCCCTTTGATCATCTGGGCAAGATTAATTGCTCCCAGGTTACAAGAGCTGTAAGGTAAAAGCGGCTGCTCTCCACAGGGGTTGGTGGCCTCGATTGCACCCAAAGGTTTAAGCGGATGGTTGCGGTTAATCGTATCTAAAAACACGATCCCCGGTTCTCCGTTTCTCCAGGCGCCGGCGACGATGGTATCCCAGACATCCCTGGCCGCCAGAGTTTTGTAAACTTCGTCATTAAAGACCAGATCGTAGTGCTGATTCTTTTCAACGGCGTTCATAAAGGCATCGGTGATACCCACCGATAGATTGAAGTTTTTCAGTTTTCCCTCCTGCTTTTTGGCATTGATAAACTCCTCAATGTCCGGGTGATCGATGCGTAAAACTCCCATATTAGCGCCGCTGCGGGTGCCGCCCTGCTGGATGACATCCCCGATTGTGATATCAAAAATCTTCATGAAAGAGACCGGTCCGGATGCTTTTCCTCCCGTGGAATTAACCCGGTCACCTTTGGGACGCAGTCTTGAAAAGCTCATGCCGGTTCCGCCACCGTAAGCTTGCACGTCAACAGCATCTGCCAGGGTTTTGAAAATGCTTTTGCGGCTGTCTTCCAGCGGCAGTACGAAACAGGCGCTGCCGCAGCCTTGGTTGCGTCCGAAGTTGCGCAGCGTGGGGCTGTTGGGTAGAAAATCAAGGTTCAGCATAAGCTTTTTGTAATGTTTTTTCCAGGCGGTACGGGCCTTTTCACTGGCTTCATCCCCGGCGACTTTATGCGCAACCCGGTCACACAAATCTTCCCAGGTCTCGCCTGGAGCTAAGTACCTTTTCTTTAATATTTTTAATGCATTGTCTGTTATTTTCATATTGTTCACATGTAATGGTTTATTGATTGCCACTAAGACACCAAGGCACAAAGAAGGTGATGTATTATAAACCTTAATGATTCAGTTTTATTGGTTAAAATTGGTTCCATTGGTTTGGTTGGTTAACAAATAAAACTAATTAAACCAATAA
>JACNIG010000350.1 GCA_014383215.1 Candidatus Desulfatibia vada
TCCCGGCGGCGGTTGCGCCCTAAAGGCGCCTTTTCGTGCAGATAGGATTCGAGGATGTTCACATCAAGATTAAACGTTTTGGCATCAATATCTAAAAATGTTGGCCTGGCCCCGACATACAGAACGCAGTTCGCCGTGGCTGCAAACGTGATCGGAGTGGTTAGAACTTCATCGCCGGGGCCCAGTTCCGCCGCCAGGCAGGCCAGATGAAGCGCAGCCGTGCCACTGTTGACGGCAACCGCATAGCGGGAACCGACATACGCAGCAAACGCTTCCTCAAACTCCGTGACTTTCGAGCCCTGGGTAAGATAGTCTGATTGCAGGACGTCTGTTACGGCCTGAATATCTTCTGCATCGATCCATTGACGACCATAGGGGATGAAAGCACGCTGGTTTTCAAGGGATACAGCTTTTACATTTTTTAATTTATGACGATGGACACCGTGCATATGTTTAAATCTCAAACTTGATGTAGGCCTCAATTCGCAAATTCTTGATGGCCGGTTTCAGGGATCAATTCCTCAGCATTGAGCATATTCAAAATGATCTTTTCATTTAATTGGTGAATTGTTGTCGCCAATTTGTTCGCATCATTTTCCAATTGATCGAATCCATAAATAATTTTTCTTAAGTCATCGACCGTCAACCATTCATCGTTATTGTTGCTTGTATATTTAAAACCATCAGGCAACCCTTTGCCTGTTTTATAATTTTGTCTTTCCCACCAAGAATAGTTGGGCAAAATTACATACATGCCATTGTATACGACTGTATTCCGTCCTTCCTCTTCGGTGATGAGGACCTCGTGGAGTTTCTCTCCCGGTCTTATCCCGATAATTTCAATTTCACATTCCGGAGCTACAGCCTTTGCCAGATCCATGACTTTCATGCTGGGGATTTTGGGGACAAAGGTTTCTCCCCCCTGCATATAGTTTAATCCATCTAAAACAAGCTCAACCGCCTGATCAAGGGTAAGCCAGAACCTTGTCATGCGCTTGTCGGTTATGGTTATTTTTCCGGTTTTCTTTTGTTCATTGAAAACCGGGATTACGCTGCCGCGGCTGCCGAGGACGTTACCATAGCGGACACAACTGAATTTTGTCCCTCGCGGGCCTGAATAGGAATTGCCTTGAACAATGATCTTCTCGGCACAGAGCTTGGTGGCGCCATATAAATTGACCGGATTGACAGCCTTGTCAGTGCTTAAAGCCATGACCTTTTTCACACCTGTATCGATGGCGGCATCAATGATGTTCTGGGCGCCGTGAATATTCGTCTTCACCGCTTCAAGCGGATTGTATTCGCAAGCCGGAACTTGTTTCAGAGCAGCGGCATGAATGACAATATCAACCCCCTCCACGGCCCTTCTCAAACGATCAGCATCCCGAACATCTCCGATAAAATATCTGATGTATTCCTCACCAAATGTCTGGCGCATTTCATGCTGCTTTAGTTCATCCCGGCTGTATATTCGTATGACCTTGGGGTGGTATTTCTCAATCATTATTTTGCAAAAATGTTTTCCAAAAGAGCCGGTACCGCCGGTCAGGAGAATGGATTGATTTTGCCAGTCAATCTTGCCGATGCCAGCATTCCCCTGTTTTAGAACAATCCTGGCTTCATCAATGGTTTTGTTTTTATGGTGGAGCAGATTTTTAATCTTATGCAAATTGCCGATATCCTGCTCGGAATATCTTCTCTGCCCGCCATTGGTCCTTTTGGGGTTCACAAGTTGAGGGAACTCCTTTTCCCAGTACCGGATAGTTGATCGTGGAACTTCTAGTTTGTCGCTTACTTTTTGGATTCTGTATGTCATCTAAGACTCCTTAGCAGTCCTTTTAAAGCATATCGTGTGAAAGGGTTAAAAAGTTTAATTCAACTTTCAAATCAACTTTAATGATTTGCAAAAGATGTGCCAGGCTCATTGAAGTATTTTTTTAATAGAATAACGGATAGTTATATTAACCAATATTACAGATGCCCCGTTGCTGAAGGGAAGAATCTGCCTAGTACACCTGAAGACCTTTGAAAAACGCCCCCTTTTGCCCAATCCCGGCGTTAGACGATAAAGCAATTGCCCAGCAGGGTTTTAAGGCCCATATTGGGTATTCTGTTTGCGTACTGGTTTGCAAACCCGTCAAATTGTTCTCTAATTAATGTGTAGGAGGGATGCTCAACGATAATTCTGAAGAAGTTGCCGGCTTCTGTTTCATAACCTGCCGCAAAATGGCTTATACCTAAAGAAAAAAAGATCACCAACTCTGCAAATGGTGCTTTATTGTTATTCTTGCTGTATGTCATATAAAGCCGATGAAGCTTATCGGCTATCTCACGGCTCTCTTTTATTTTTCCGCTGTCCAGATAACATTGAACCAGATTATATGGATACATGTGATCAACACGGTCGAAAAGAAAAGGGCCGAATTCCGCTGTAAGATATTCAAATCTCTGTGTCCGCACATGAAAGAAGGCCCGGCTGTAATCATAACCGGAACCGGGGTGAAAAGAATTCCCTTCATGGACAACGTATTCAGCTGATACTTTCTTGATATGCGAGAAAGCATAGTTGTCGGAAAGCCGCAGAAAAAACTCCCAATCTTCCAGGCCATTTCTTAGATGTTGGTCTTCATTAAAGAGGTCCGTATTTTTTAAACACGATCTTCTAAATAGTACCGTTTGCGTAGTGATATAGTTGAAGTTTTCCAGAGCTTTTTTGTCGAAATCTTCCGAAAATTTGACTTCCGGCTTTCTTGATCCATTACCATAGACCCATATCGCATCGGAATAAACCATACCCACACCGCTATTATCATTCAGTAATTTGGTCAGTGTTGATAAATGATGCGGATAAAAGCGATCATCATCGTCACACAGGGATATATATTTTCCGCTGGATTTACGTATACCTAAATTACGGGCTGAGGCCTGCCCGCCGTTCTCTTTCTCAAAGAATAATATTCGCGCGTCCTTATATCCCAATACTACGTCTTTGGTTGCATCAATAGAACCGTCGCTGACGATGACAAGCTCAAAATCCTGCATAGTTTGAGACAGGACGGCATCAATACAGCCACCCAGCATGGCCGCTCTGTTATAAGTCGGCACAATCACACTTATTTTGGGTCCATTAGAATCCATTTTTGTATGTGTTCACAGGTTCAGTGTTCAACGTTCAGGGTTACCTTTCTGTTGGGTTCACAGGTTTCCCGCCTCTGGTGGGATTCAACCTTGTCTTTATTCGTTGAACCTCTGAACCTCTGAACCTCTGAACCTTGAACCTTTGAACCCGTGAACGGTTAATCATTTTTCATGCCGCAACAGCGGCCCTCTTGCTATACTTGTTCAATTTATTGATAGTGCTTTCAAAAATCTCGACAATTTTTTCAGGGGTTATGGCCTGAAAACAGGGGCTCATCACATTTTGAGAATAATTGACCTCCCCACAGCCTCGATGCGTTTCCAGGCAGGGTCCGCTGCAAGTTTTTCCTTCATATTCAGCCCTGAAACCGGTAACAGAAGGATAGTCTGAAACGTGAGTTGCGGGGGGAAACGGACCGAATAGCGCCACACCCGGTACGCCCAGAGCACCGGCGGCATGAACGATTCCCGTGTCTACCGAGACGAAAGCGTCCATCAATGACAGCGCTGCAATGGTGTCATGGTAATCATTGATAAGGTAAGAAAGATTCATTACCGGACAATCGTTTGCATCAATCTCTTGCTGCATTATTTTGGCCGGCACAGCATCCTTGAACAGCACTGCCTGATACTCTTTAGAGAGTTCTTTTACTACTTCAAAGAATAAAGAGGGTTGGGCGTTTTTATGCGAAAATCTCGATTTCCAGTTTACGCAAAGTAATTTTTTTCCTGAATCTGCTTTAATCTGTTCAAGCACCGGTTTGAATCTTGCGACCCTGGCAGTATCGGGAGTAATTGACGGCAGAAAAGTCTCTTGGTCTTCGCCGTTGAGTTTCATGATTTCAAGACACAGGTCCTTCATGGATTTATGCATAGACCTTTGATGGTTCACATCAATTAGATTTATAAGCAAATCAAATTCGCTAAGTTCTTTGAGAGTAATAATATTCGGCCGTACATCATGCACAAACGGCACACCCGGATAAGGGAAGTTATGCACCCAATTACAACCCAGGGTGATTCCGGGCGGCGCTACTGAGGATTTGGCCTTTTCGTAAAAAGCACGTAAAGCCGGCTGGATTCGGATCATATCACCCCAGCCGTTGAGCATCAGGATTAATACGCGCTTGCCGCCAAGATCTTGCCTTCCGTCGTAGATTTCAGGGGCCTTAAATTTTTCCGGCACCCTTATTGAGTTAAAGAGTGAAACCCCTTGAATGGACCCTAAACCAAAAAGCTGCACTTGTATGTTGGTCAAAACCAGAACATGTTCTAAGCTGGAAGCTTCGCCGGCAGCGGGCTGAAAAAAGGTGGTATAGCCGTCTGTATCAAACTTGAGGGGGATCGATGACGTCAGAAAAATTAACCCTGGAAACGCTAATTCCATATCTTTGTCCGTTGTCCGTTGTCCGTCGGAAAACGGTCAACGGATAACATTCTTTAACTGTGAACGATTATGTTTTTTGGGTGCAGGTCTTTAGCATATGCTCGACCCTGGCCGAAATTTTGTGGTTCTTGCGCACTGCATCCATGCCCCGCTCAACGATTTTCAATGCTTCGGATTCGTGATCAAGATAGTAGGCCGCCTTTGAAGCAAGCTCATCGTAGGTGCGATATGTTTCGATTTCCCGGCCTATTTCAAAGAGGCCGGCCAGTTCCCGGCTGTATTCCGCCAGAACAAAACCGCCGCAGGCCATAATATCAAAGATCCGCATCGGGATAATATCCATCTGAAACAACCTGTTGATATCCACATTAATGCTGGATGCACCGTAAATCTTGTTGATCTCAAACGTGTGGCCGGCACTACCCATATACTTAACTCCATATCGTTCGGCACTGCGCCAACCGTCATCACCCCAAACCTTCACGCCCAGGCTGCCTAGATTCGCTATGTAATTGATGCGCTTTTCCGCGGCCGCAATTTCGCCCACCATAATAAACGGATCATGGGCACCGGTAAGCTCCGAAAGGTGGCTGACGAAACCGGAAAAATGTTTAGCTAAAAGATCCGGGATCACATAAACAGAAAAATCCTGCCGCTGCATGGATAGCACCTCTTCTAAACGCTGTTCTCCTTCTTCGAGCGCATCCTCAGAGCCGCCTCGATAAGATCTGTACTGTGAAAGAAAGATGTTGCGGAAGGATGTCGCATTGCCCAGCATGCTCGATCCCACAAAGGATAAAGGCGTATCATAGATGTCATGCTCCTCCGGCAAAAGTTGTGTCGGCGATCTTTTTTCAATATCAGAGGCCAGGGGAAGGTGTTCCACATTATTAAACCCGGCGTTGACAAAGTCCTCAACATTGGCCTTGCGGTAAGTGAAGATATAGGCACGCTCCGAGCCTGTGCTGATCGGTTTGGGGTGGTCTGTTGCCGGATCCACCTCCCAGCAAACCAGGTCTACACCGTGACTTTCGAACAGTTCCGCCAGGCCGTTTGTATAGTTGACGGCAAAAGCCACCAGAGGTTTGAAGCGCCTGATAGCCAGGGATATTTCTTCAACGGATAACCCTTTTACATCTAACGTGTAGAGTGTATAACCAAATCCCACCAAAGCCTTGCTCACATCGTCCACGAAAAGCCCCCCGGAGCAGATCATGGCCCGCTTGGCAGCAGTGCCGTTTTGGAGCAATTTCCATTCATTTTTGTACACTGAACGCAAAAGAGGATGACCCACAATTGAAGCAGTTTTGGCCGTATCAAGGATATCCAAAATATCAGCACCCATATGAAGCTCCAATCTGCCGGAGCTGATATATGAACTAAAGTCTGCCTTCATCAGCGCCAGGCGTATGAGCCAGGGGTCTCGATCCCATGCTGTGATTTTAGCCTTTTTGAATCGTTTCAGCAGATCATCAAGTTGCTCTCCCAGTCCAATACCGAAA
This sequence comes from Candidatus Desulfatibia vada, assembly GCA_014383215.1. Lineage (GTDB taxonomy): Bacteria > Desulfobacterota > Desulfobacteria > Desulfobacterales > UBA11574 > Desulfatibia_A > Desulfatibia_A vada. The sequence goes on from JACNIG010000350.1 coordinate 6,028, forward strand.
AGCAGAATATTTTCCGAACCCTTTACATCGTTCAATGTCCCCTCCAGCTCTTCTTTTTTCATAACAAAAGGGAAAAGGGTTTGGTCAATCTGATAGCGAATTTCGCCGTTTTTGAGAAAATGGACGCGGGACCCATCAACCGGCAGGCATATACGCTGAAAAAAACTCTCGTTGGTGTGCCCCAGGGCCGCCAGATTTTTCTCTAAGGTGACCATTAAAAATTCTTCCGGCAGTGTCTCCTGATAGCGAGATTCAGTTGCTTTCAATGTTTTCTCCATCAATGACTGTTATAAAAAGATGTAGGCGTTCACAGGTTCAGGGTTGTTTTTTTGTTAACCTTTACTAACTGCCCCGCACCCCTGGCCCAGACCTGATTTCAAGAAGTTGGATCCAAGGAATATGTTTTTAATAACAAAGAGTTGATCTCCTTGATAACGGCCGTCGCACCAGGGCGGGCTTGAACCCTGGTCGCCTAAGGCGCCGCCAGGCGGGTAAACCTTTGAACCCTGAACCCCGGGAACCCGGGAACGGTTAAGGCCCCTGCAGAGGCAGGGTCAGTGCTTTACACTTATCAAAGAGGGACATCGATTCCTCTTTATGCCCCAATTTCTGCAAAAGTACAGCGGTCCGCAGGTAGGGAATTTCATATTCAGGGAAAATCTTTGCGGCCGATTCAAAACACATAATCGACTTCATAATATCACCTTGACGCGCGTACTCCTCGCCCATCAAAATCCATGATTTCAAAGAATGCGGATTTATTTCGACAGCCTGAGCCAGACAGCCGGCCGTATCTTTCGAACAAGAAGCTCCAAATAAGTAGGGCAGATAATTACCAGGCTCTGCTCGGGATGCTTCTGAAAAAGCTGACCATGCCAATACTTTTTCCCTTTCCAACTGGCTCAAAACCAGCCCATCGTGCAACAGGTTTTCAAACCGGGTAGACGTTAACTTCAAATACCGGCCGTCGCGCATCGCACCTTCAATGTCGGCAAACGCTTCAAAAATACTGCCGGCATCAGCTTTTTCTCCATTATAGTTGTTGAGCATGCGCAACTGCGCCCGGTAAAACGCTGTTCTTTCCTGGCTGTGCGCCTGCTGCAGGCGCTCTTTGATAACGTATTCGCGTGCAGCCCGGGCCACCTGGGAAATGTAAGCAACATCATCTGCAAGCATATCAAGAATATTGAGCATCCCGGCTGTATCTTCGAATAA
>JACNIG010000352.1 GCA_014383215.1 Candidatus Desulfatibia vada
CCCCTTATAGCTTGTTGTATTTATTGCCAATATGAGTATTGAACAGGCTCTAATAAGGAAATTTTTTGAAGACCTCTTTGACCCCCAGGCGCGCCAGCTCGTTGGCCGAGAGCCATTTGAGCCCGGGTTTGACCGAGCCTTTGGCAAGAATGTTGTCGGTCAGAGATCGTTGGGTTTGGTCAAACGTCCCTTTCCAGACTTTTTGTCCGGTTTCCACCTTCAGCAAAACGAGGTTGAAGGCAACCACCGCGCCGCGGGGGGCATCGGCAGCCATGTCACTGCGATCCCGGTACCGCCAGACATTTCCCAAAAAGACCGCATCGGCACCCAGGGCCTGCCCCAGTTTTTGGGCCAGAAGTCCGGGTGTTTTTGGGGAAATCGAGTCGAATATTTTTTCGTAAGCCGCAGATACCTCCGCCTGCAGCACCACCTTTTCACCGAATCGGCGTTCAACGGCAGTCTGGACCATACGCGTTAGAATTTTTTCGGCATCTTCTTTCAGTACGCTTTGATTCCAACCCAGACGTTCCAGAGGACAGTTTACCATTTCGGCCATGTCTTCGGGACGTTTGCCCTTTAAAAACGGCATGACGGCGATCTTTTGAATCGGCATCTCCAGTCCTTGTGCCCATGTAAGGGGTTGGAAGGTTATGTTGGCCGATCCTATCACCGCCAGATGAACGCAAACACTGCTCATTAAAATGATCAAAAAAATCCCCAAGCCTTTTTTCATCATAAACTCCTCCTCGGCGGAAATGAACGGAATTCGAAGCGAGCCGGCTGTTGCGCTTTTTTCCTTCGTTATGGCAATGAAATCTTTACAAAAGGCCTGCCAGTATTATAAAAAAACTTTATCTACTACTGGCCCAATTGTCAATATACACATAAAATTCCAAAAATTTGTTTTGAGTCAAAGCACTTCAGCGCTTTAATCGTTGCGTTTGCAATTGCCGATGACCTGGGTGCCGTAGTGGTCATTGCCCTTTTTTACACTAAGTCGATTGTTTGGAGCAGTTTGGGCGTATCGGTTCTGTTTTTACTGGGTCTGGCCATAGCGAACAGACTCTGGGTTCGTTCGACACTGGTCTATGCCATTCTGGGCCTGGGCCTGTGGTACACTATTCTTGGTTCCGGCATCCATGCAACCGTTGCCGGCGTCATCGTGGCCATGTTCATACCGGCTAGAGGAAGATATGACACGGATACTTTTTTGAAAAACGTAAGCAAAAATTTGCATGCGTTTGATTGCGAATCCGATAGCTGCGGGTATTCCATTCTTTTGAACCGCACGCATTTGAATAAGGTAAAATATCTCGACAACTGCGCAAAAAGTTATGTTCTCACAACCCAACCAGGCCAGGCGCAACGGCAGCGTTTGTCGAAGTTTTGTATTCTATCCAGTATGATAAAATGATATTTGATTTCCAGGCGCCGTCAACAAAGCGAAAACGCTCTGTTTATATTTTGCCTTTTAAAAAATATCATCCAACCCTTGGGCGCTAAGGATTTTGATTTCAATCAGGGTGCGAAACTTGAATTATAAGTATTATAAAGATTCTCTTCAATTTTCATGCAAGATTAAGGTATCAGGATTGGAGGATTGTATGTTAATGAAAACACTTCGAATGTTGCTTTTGGCGGGAATCGTTATGGCGGGCTTTTCTGTATGGGTGTGGGCCGGCGAAATCCGCCTTGAAAACGGAGACCGTTTGACCGGAGAAATTGTCAAGATGGACGCCGAAGTCATCATCATCAAAACCGTTTATGCCGGTAAGCTGGCGGTTAAGCGGGATCAGGTGGTGTGCGTAAAAACGACCAAAGAACACGCTTTTATGCTGCAAAGCAAAAAGGTCCTGGCCGGTCGGGCTGAATGTTCGTCCGATGGATTGCTTGAGATCGTTAACGATCAGACCCAAATGTCCGAAACCTTAGCGCTTGTCGATTTAAAGGCGATTAATCCGCCGCCGGGAGTACTCTGGAAAGGTAATGTCGTTGCCGGCGGAAGCGTGTCGTCGGGGAATACTGATTCCAGAGGGGTCAACGGTTCGGTTATGCTGCAATTCCGGGCGGATCGCCATCGCGGAACCATGAGAGCCAAAGGAAATTACAACGAAACCAGCGATATAATTGATGTACAGAATGCCTCCGGAAGTTTAAAATATGATTACTTTTTAACCAAAAAGCTTTTCACTTACGGCCAGGGTCTGGTCGAACATGATAAATTCCAGGATCTGGACCTGCGTTACACGGTCGGTCCGGGGTTAGGCTACCAGTTCATCGAATCGTCAAGCCTAAGCCTCTTCGCTGAAGCCGGTATTTCATACGTAAACGAGAACCGTGCAGTCAGCCAAAACCAGGATTACACTTCCGGACGCTGGTCGGTCGGCTTCGACTGGCAAATGATTCCGGATCGCTTAAAGTTTTTCCACCTCCACGAAGGGTATATCCGGATGGAAGACCCGGACGACTTTTTCTTGCGCTCCCAGCAGGGATTTCGCCTGCCTCTGGTTCAAAGTTTCTATGCGACCTTTGAGTTTGACTTCGATTACAATCACCGGCCGGCGCCGGGGACAAAAAACAATGACAGACGCTATATCTTCGGACTGACGTACGAATTCGAAAATTATTAGCCCAAATATTTCAGGAACAGCAGCGCTGTTTCGAAGGTTTATCCGCAGGCGGATTAAAATCGATAGAACCATCGCGGATCTTGAAAGTGCGAAAACCATTCAATTTAAGGAGATCTCAGTATATGGCAAATAACCTTGGCTCAACCTATCGCTTGGCAAGTTCACAAAGGCCTTCCTATGTGTTTATGAAGTTATAAGATATATAAAGTCTTCCAGTCGGTCGGAGTCGCTATGCCGCCTACGATAAAGGAAGTTTGACCATGGCCACGCAACGAGCCGGTAGTGCCAAGAAAATTTTGCTCTATCATAACGCCTTGATTTTACACAAAAGTAAAAATCTTACTGTCAAAGATCAGCAGAGGGTAATCATCATTAAATTCCAGTTTGTTGAAACACGTTTTTCAAATTCTGCTTTTATGGTTAATGTCTTGTGAAAACTTCTAGTCGAAGTCTATAAGGCTTGAAGTCACCGGCCAGGTGAAATAGTTCCTCTTCGAATATGAACATCATTTCGGTTCGTGAAATACACAGAATTGTCTTTCGTCACCGATGCGGTTTTGACGATTGACTTTCAAAACCAACTGTCTGCTCTACAGGAAATACAAAAGCGATACCTGTGCCTGGTTCGCTTAGCTGTCCTGCCTCTTTAATGGCGGACAAAACTGGCTCAATCATTTCACCGTCCACCAAGAAGATAACGACATCCGTGCGAATATCCAGGGTAAGGCCAAAAAATGTTTTCGCCTCATGAGCACCTGTACCCGAAGCGGGTATGATTGTCGCTCCAGTAGCGCCTGCCTGTTTTGCCGAATTGACGACCATGTGGGTCAAGTTCGGCTTAATCATTGCAACGATGGATTTATACGTCATTGTGCACCCTCACTTTTCGCCCGATTCCTTCCATATTGAAGCTTTGCTCTTATGGCCAGGCTTTGCTTTTTTATGTTTTACGGTTTCGACGTCTCACTATCCACTGAGCCAGTTGGGCGTAGCCCAAAACGCTGATAATTGGAAATAGACTGGCAAATGCGATGAGCCCGAATCCATCCAAAACTGGACTTCGGCCCGGAACATTGGATGCCAGCCCCAAGCCAAGGGCTGCAACCAAAGGCACGGTGACCGTAGATGTCGTCACTCCACCGCAATCATAAGCCAATGGAATAATCATCCGGGGCGCGAATACGGTTTGAATGGCCACCACTACATATCCAGCCATAATATAAAGATAAAGTGGTGTCCCTGTGACGATTCGAAAAGTACCAAGTGTAATACCGACGGCAACCCCGATAGCAACCGCGATACGCAGCCCCCATGATGAAATCGCTTTGCGCGAGGCTTCATGCGCTTTATGGGCCACAGCGATGAGGGCAGGCTCTGCTATTGTGGTGGAAAAACCCACTAAAAAGGCAAAAAGATAGACCCACCCATAGGCTGTCCAAGTTACCTTACCACCGTTCTGGGCACGCTCAGCCAGCTGAAGCGCCATGGTTCTGCCAACTGGAAAAATGGCCAAATCCAATCCACCAAGAAAGCAGGCCATGCCTACCAGGACTAAGCCGAAACCAAAAATAATTCTGCCCAGCCGAGGGATTGGTCTTTTAAGCACAAGGGTTTGAAATAATACCAGCAGCCCGAGAACCGGCAGCACGTCTTTGGCTGTGGCCAGCAGCAGCAGCATAGGATCAAAAAGAATTTCCATGTTTCTCCTAATGTACGATCAATCCGAAAAGCATCACAAAAATCATGGGGGTAAGGGACGCCAAAGCGATGAGACCAAAACCGTCCGTCAAGGGGTCTCTGCCGCGTATAGTGCGTGCAAGCCCCACACCCAAAGCCGTAACGAGTGGCACTGTGACAGTTGAGGTGGTAACTCCGCCCGAATCATAAGCTAATCCTACGATCTCCTTCGGCGCGAACAAGGTCATGAGCATAACCAGCATGTAACCGCCAACGATTAAAACCGGCAAGGACCAACCGCGTAGGATTCGTAATACCCCAAGAACAATTGCAGCACCAACGGACAATGCCACGGTCAAGCGAACACCAAGAGCATAACGGTCTATCGAAGCAGAGATATTTTCAATAAGTCCCGCTTCAGCTGCGGCTTTAGCTCCCTCGCGCGTCACGGCGATAAGGGCCGGCTCGGCAACAGTTGTCCCCGCCCCTAAAGCAAAAGCGAAGAGCAGCAGCCAGAAGAGGCTTCCTTTACGCGCAAATTCTTCTGCCAAGGTTTCGCCCAGGGGAAATAGACCAATGTCCAAACCGACGACAAAAAGGGCTAAGCCAATAATGACCAATCCCAATCCAGCCAAAATGGATAGAAGCTCTGGGAAGGGTTGATGCAAGACCAGAATCTGAAACAGAGCGATGACCGTGATGATGGGTGCCAAGTCACGGGATGCCCTAAGAAGAGCTCGCCCTAACTCTGCACTGGATTTGGTTAGGATTGCTAACGGCATGGATAGTTATTGCAACCAAATTGCATTGAAGATATTCCCTTTCATCAAAATGCCATTACCACACTGGTCAAACGGACGGTAAACGAATCCCCATAAAACATAGATCCTTGTCAGCCTTCAAAATTAGTATTATTCTACCTAAAAACATAAAAAGCTCGTACATTTATGGACGCGTATGCCATATAGTGAATTATAGATTTCATACAATTATTTTTGAATGATTACATAAAATTTGTTTTGATTTAGACCTAAATCCTCTTTGCGCGATAGGCGTACAGAAAATGACGCATAAGACGCAATTGCAGGATTACATTTTTGTTATGAAACCCATATTATCTCAGTTATGCCGTTTGGGATATCTTGCCGGTGTAGTCCAAATTCGTTAAAATTTCAGATACCATAATTAGTGAGTGTCGAGTCAAGTAAATTCCATTTTTGACTGTTTTGAAATAATCTTCGTTCAGTTACATTTATGGATGGACACTAACCAATACCCTCTCTTTTCAGAATATCATAGTAGGTTAAGACCCTGTGGACGAAACGGACAGGCTCGGTTCCCCGGCAGTATCCGTAAGTCGTATCTGTGTAATATTTAGGCTGGCGCAGCAACGGCAGCGTCTGTTCCAGAGAAGACCAGCGGTTGGGGTCCAGACCTTTTTTCCCGGCAATTTTCCGGGCATCCAGGATATGGCCGGGCCCCACATTGTAGCCGGCCAGGGTGAAAAGCATGCGGTCGAATCCCTGGATGTCTTCATAGCGATCGTACAGCTTCTTGAGATATTTGACCCCGCCGTTGATACTCTGCACCGGGTCGAGTCGATTTTTGATTCCCATCTCCTTGGCCGTGGTTTGGGTGAGCTGCATGATGCCCCTGACTCCCGTATTGCTCCTTGCGTTGGGATCCAAATGGGACTCCTGATAGATCACGGCGGCAATAAGTCGCCAGTCAAACCCATGCTCTGTAGATGTTCTTTTAATAATGTCCCCATATTTCGGCAGCCTGGTTTTGAGCCGGCGGTGATATTGTTTCAAATCTACATAATCAAAAACATCCACCGCTGAATAATATTTTTTATATATTCGGGTGAGCCGGCGCTCTTTTTTCATTTTTTCAAAAAACCGGTTGATCTGATCCAGCAGCTCTTTTTCCCCCTTTTTGACCGCCCATCCGATATACTGGGGCTCGCTGATTGAAAACGTCATGCGTACATCCGGATAATACCGCCGGTTCAATAGGGCCACGTTGGAGTCGGCAATGGTGATGTCAATTTCTCTTTCAGCCACCATTCGTATCAACTCTTCGGTAGGGGTGTCGTCATGGAATTTTATTTTGATATTGAGTCCCCTTTCCTTAAGCTCTCTCAGGCGCTCCTCGTAGGAAGTGCCCCGGCGCACATGTAGGACTCTGCCTGCCAAATCTTCCATGGCTTTTATCTGATAATCGCTCTTGTGGGCAATGACATACTGCTGAATGTCCATATAACTGAAAGAAAAATCGACCAGGTTTTCACGTGACGGCGTGATGGTCATACTGGAGGCAATAAAATCACCTTTGCCGCTGTTCAGAGATTTTATCAGGCTGTCCCAGCGCGGGGTGACGATTTTCAGTTGAACCCCCATATATTCGGCCAAGGCCTTGGCCAAATCGTATTCGAATCCCATGGGAGTGTCGCGATAGATGTAATAACAATGGGCGTTGTTGCGCGTCAAAACGGTGATAGCGCCGGTCTCTTGGATGCGCTCTAACGCATTTTTTTCCGAGCATGCGCACAACAGAATCAACAGGCAAAAAATCCAGACCACAAATGTTTTTCTTCGAGAGTGCATTAAAGTGACTTCTTTCGCCGCAGATGTATATACTGAAATTCCAAACATCCGTATGCTTTTGTTTATATACTACTTTTTAGCGTAGTTATCACCTTTCAAAGGTCTCGTAGGAGATAGCGCCGGCGACCACCGGTGCCGATCGGCCTTGCTAAAGGTCAAAAAAACTAAAGCCCTCTCGGTATAAATTCGGAGAGCCGTGAAATGTATATTTGAAGAACCCTGCAGCGACTCGACTGTCTTCGACCCTGAGCTCAGACCGAAGGGAGCTCGTCGAAG
>JACNIG010000266.1:0-4725 GCA_014383215.1 Candidatus Desulfatibia vada
GGCGAGTCTGGGCTCGCCCGGCGTTGACGAGTTGCGCTGGAACAAACCGGTACGCCCCGGCGACGAACTGGCTATCCGCGTGACTGTTCAGGAGACCAAGCGTTCGCGCTCCAAGCCGGATCGAGGTATTGTCCACTCTTTTATCGAAGTGATGAACCAGAACCGCGAGGTTGTGATGAGCATGAAGGCCGTAAATTTCTTTTTTTGTCGACAGAAATCCCCGGGGAAGATGGAGAACGGTACCAAATCTTGAACTGCGCAAGAGAAATTTAACAGGAGCAATAAATGGAATACAATTTTCTCGTAGACACTTATGACACAGAACGGATTAAGACGCTTAGCGTTTGGAGCATGTTCATGGATGATGATCTTTTGTTCCGCCCTGATTCAAATGACAGAAGAGATAGAAATCCACTTGAACATATGGTACATCAGTGCATGAGTGAAGACAAATGGTTTTGCAATATGTTTGGCATTGATGTTGGCGCACCTCCCTTGCCTGAGAAGGAAATACGTTTTGAATTTATTAAACGATATGCCGAAGATTCCGAAAAAAGACTTACAATTCTAAGAGAAAAGAACAAAACCTGGTGGGAACAAGAGGTTTCTTTCTTTGAAACCAAGCGGACAAGAACCTGGATTATGGTGAGAAGAATAGCCCACACGGCGTATCACCGGGGAGAACAGACGGCTATATTAAGAATGTTGAAAAGAGAGATCTATAGTATTTATGGGCCGACTGCCGATACCGGTGGTTTGCCCCAGAATAATGCATTAACTATATATGCCTACCCGGATATAAAGTCTCTGATTGCCGGTGAATCAAAAGGTGGTTTAAAAGCAAACCTGCCGGGACCTGGAAATAAACCATGTACGGAGCGACCTGATTTCAACCTAAATGGAAAATAAAGAAAAGAAAACATCAGGGATTGAAGAGGCGGCAGAGGACCTGTTCAATTTTGCTGTTGACCATGAGGACGTAAAATGGCTTATGGAACACCTGCCCAAAGAAGCTGACATCGAGCGGGGCAAGGTTGAATACGAACTGCGGATGCTCAAAATTATAAGCGTTGGATGGAGCTTATCATATTACCTGGAAAACCATTTTCATAAGCATAAGCTCTTAGAGCTTTACTGGCAGGCGGTCAATGAATTTTCTCAAAGCATATCTGCAACCACCGGGCTTATGATAGGTCGTGATATTGATTATTTTAAAATTTTAAAGGAGCGTCTGGATATGTACGTTGCCGCCCTGGCGCAAAACCCTGACGCACCGGAGCCTGCTGTTGTAATAGGACCGGAATTTGCCGGAACCTGCGGGAATACAGATGATATATTCACGGTCATGACCGGCTCAAAGATGTTTATCGTAACAATCGGCAGAGTTAAAGAATACCTTGAAGCCATAAAACTGAGGCAGCCTTAAGATGTGGGGCCATAATAAATACGGCCTAAAATGCTGTCTTTTCAAGCGGTCGTCTTTCCGGGATATACTGGTGAGGAATTTTGGCTGCGTTCCATTCTTTAGAAACATAAAGATTGCAGTAGCAGCTTCCGAACTCTTCAACATCCGGAATGCGGTAGATGCAAGGACAGATAATATCTTTATCGTGCTTGCGGTCTCCTGCAGCTAATCTGCAGGGACAAGCCATATAACCATAGCGTTCCTTGTTGAGTATCAGGGCCTGAAGGAGCTCAAAGACTCTTTCCTTGTCCTTGTTGAAAAAGTAACCCTTGGCTTCCTGAGCTTTCTTGAGCATTTCATAAAGTTTTTCTACTTCCATTACAACCCCAGGGCCTCCTTGATCTCATTCTCCTTATATCCTACGATAACTACATTCCCTATAATAATTGTGGGGAAGGAGCATCTGGGGTTGAATTTTTTAACATCTTCCAAAATGGCGGCTCTTTCTTCTCCTTGCAGGAGATCGACATCAACAAAGTCATAATGAACGGTGCATTCTGTGAGCAGTTTCTTGATAGCTTTACAATGGCTGCAAGTGCTGAGCGAATAGATTTGTACCGGCTGTTCAGACATGTCTTTTTCCTTTTGTTATCAGAATCCTAAAGTATGTATTTTGTAGAAGGTAATATAAAATCGTTTTGTTTTCAATTAAAATTTAATAGTAACTATAAAATCATAATTTTCAAGGAGATTTGTTATGCAATATCAGTGTGGGCTGATAGGAAGCGGTATAAGGTCGCCCGTCCGATGCCGAGAAGTTTGGCCGCTCTGGTCTTGTTCCCTGCGCATTTTTCCAGGGCGGCTTTGACAGCATCGATTTCGAGTTTCCTTAAAGGTCCGGTTCTGGAGCGGATTTTTGTGCTATCCTTAATTTCCATGGGCAGATCATTAGGCAAAATTACTTTGGCGCGGCATTTTACAATGGCAAACTGCAGGGCGTTTTGCAGCTCCCGTACGTTTCCGGGCCATGGATAGTCCAGCATCAGTGCCAGCGCATCCTGGGAAACATGCAACTTTTCATGACCGTATCTTTCAACGGCTTGCTGCAAGAAATGTTCTATTAAAATAGGAACATCATTTTTGCGTTCACGCAGCGGCGGGAGAATAATAGGGATGACATTAATCCGATAATAGAGATCGTCGCGAAAATTGTTCCGCTGGATTTCTTTCTTGAGATCCTTATTGGATGCACTGATAACCCTGGCTTTAACGCGGATTGTTACTTCTCCGCCGACTCTTTCAAAGGTGCCTTCCTGCAGGAAGCGCAGAAGTTTGACCTGTATGTATTTGGAAAGTTCGGAAATTTCATCAAGGAATATCGTACCGCCGTCGGCGAGCTCAAAGCGTCCCTTTTTGTCACGGACAGCGCCTGAAAATGCGCCTTTTACATGGCCGAAAAGCTCGGTTTCGATCAGGTTTTCGGGCAGGGCTCCGCAGTTGATCGGTACAAACGGTGCGCCTCCCCGGAGGCTTTCATTGTGAATTGCGCATGCAACCAGCTCTTTGCCGGTGCCGGTTTCTCCATAAATATGCACCGGGTAATCATAGCCGGCAACGTCGTTGATCTGCTTGAAAAGCTGAAGCATTTTTATGTCTCTGCCAATAATGTTGGCAAAGCTGCTGAGCTTTCCGGCTCTCATTTTTAGCTGCATCAGATCGGTTACATCTTTGAATGAAGTCAGGACTCCGAAAAAAGTGCCATTTTCATCATTCATTTTTGTAACTCGCATTTCAATGCGTCGAGGTTCCCCGTTTTGGGATGTTATATTGATGGAGTACTCATCATTTTCAATTAAAGCCGGGGCTTCATGGCAAAAGGAACAGTGCCCGCCGCAAAAAGGGCCGTCAAAAACTTCGTGGCAATCCCTTCCCAAAACGTCGTTTTTCGTAAAACCAGTTATTCTTGCAGCTTCTCGATTAAAAAAGAAAATGCGCCGGTTCAGGTCATGGGCGATGATCCCTTCCTTGAGATTATCAAGGATCCGTTCCAGGTTTTTTCGATCGGAGATTATTTTGTCGAACAGCGCAGAAGTCATTTTCGTTTTTCCAGCATATGCAATTTCGATAATCAGGAGAATCGTATATGTACATAAGTTAACTAGCAAAGTCAAACAGCTTCAACCAGAACTTTTTTATGCTTGATGGAATAGGATCGCTTTTTAAAATCGCGAAGTGATTTTATAGTTTGTATGGTATTTTTCGGTTTAACATGATTGTTTCCAAGTCGATATGAACGTCGTAAACCAATATCTCGATTCCGTTTTCAGCCGCGCGTCTCAATTCTTCGCCATAGGCGGGATCGATATGGTCGGCCGGTTTAAAAACTCTGGCATCCATGCGTTGAACAAGATAAAACATAACGCAGCGAAAACCTGAAGCCGTAAGTTCCTGTAGTTCTATCAGATGCTTGCGCCCTCTGAGGGTGACGGCGTCTGGGAAGAGGGCCACACCTTCTTCAACCAGGGTGCAATTTTTGATTTCTATGTAGCAGCGGTCCTTATCTCCCCTGCTTAACATAATATCGAGCCGGGAACTGCTGGAAATTTTAACTTCCTGAGCCATGTGGTCATAACCGTTAAGTTCTTGCACCCCGCCTGTTTTAATCGATTTGGAAACCAGCCGGTTTGGCACCTGCGTGTTGATACCTACAAGAGAGGCGGGCATGGCGATGATTTCCCAGGTATACTTTAGTTTTCGTTTGGGATTGTCGTGGTATGACAGATAGACCGGGCGCCCGGGCCGGCAGCAGGCCTTCATGCTGCCTGTATTGGGACAGTGGGCCATAACGACCTTGCCATTATCCAATTGTACATCTGCCATGAAACGCTTGTATCTTTTAACAAGGATGCCGGGGATAAGTTCAGGCCAGAGCAGACCCGGGTTTTTTTTTGAAGTTTCAGGCGCGTTCATGAGTTTCTTTTTATCAGATCTGAAATTGAATCGAAACCCAAAATATAAAATCGCTAAGGCGATTTTATATGAAGCGGCTTTGCCGCGCTGAATCCCTTTTTCTCGAGGTTATTGAGAAATTGTGCGGTCGGCAGATAAGCATCTGAATTTAAAGAAACAATATATGCTTGAAGTGTTGGAAAACTTCTGGAAGCAAAATCCGGGTCAATCTAATTCTTGAAAAGTTAAATAATCTTTGTTAAATAAACAGCTTCTATGGGTGCCTGTTACTTTTAATTTTGTTACTAATGGTAAGCCAGGAGGATGGAAATGCCCGAAAAGAAAGATTTTATTATCAAAGACAAAAGAAT
>JACNIG010000266.1:4866-7190 GCA_014383215.1 Candidatus Desulfatibia vada
AAGCTTCCGAATCAGAAGATGCTACCGCATCCGCTGAGGATGCCGAAAGTTTTCAGCTGCCGGAAATAAATTTTCCAACCTTTATATTTTCTTTGAATTCTTCTGTACTTGTGCATCTGGGGATAATCGATGACCCTGTCTCCGGGAAAAAGGTAAAAAATTTAGTGCTTGCAAAACAGACCATCGATATTTTGGGGATGCTGGAAGAAAAGACTCGCGGGAATTTGAGCGAGGACGAAAAGAGTATGTTGAAACATATGCTTTACGACCTGCGAATGATTTACGTCAAAGAAAAAGGTTAGAGAGAGCCTGGATGAAAAATTCGGGATAGGCAGAACCTGAGAAATGCCTATGAAAATTCTTGCTCCGGCAAAAATAAACCTGTTTTTACAGGTTACAGGTAAAAGACCAGACGGCTACCATGATTTGATCAGCCTGATGTGTTGTATCAGTCTGTATGATACAGTTACACTCACCTTTGGCAAGGGGGCCACTGCTGTTGTCTGCGAGCATTGCGACGTTCCGGAAGACAGTTCAAACCTTGCCTTTGCAGCTGCGGATCTTTTTTTTAAATCCTTGGGCAAAAACGAAGGTGTGGGTATTTTGATTGAAAAACAGATACCGGTTGCAGCCGGCCTGGGCGGGGGAAGCAGTAATGCTGCCGCGGTTTTGCTGGGATTGAATCGCTATTACGGGTATCCGTTTTCCCATGAAGATCTTGCCGCCCTAGGGGTCTCCATCGGGGCGGATGTTCCCTTTTTCTTACTAGGCAGGCCGGCAATCGCTACCGGTATTGGTGAGAAGCTGGAAGCTTACACGGGGCTTGAGAATTTAAAGATTTTACTTATTTATCCGGGATTTAGCGTTTCCACGGCAGAGGTTTATAAAAATCTGAATTTAGGATTGACAAAATGCAAAAAAAAACTTAGTTATTCACTCTTGGAAAACGAGGGTTTTGATGTTAGGCAACATTTGTGCAACGATCTTGAAACCGTTGCCGCTTCAAAACACCCGGAGATATTTGTAGCAAAAGAGGCGCTATTAAAACAGGGGGCAATCGGCGCTCTCATGTCAGGCAGCGGGTCGACCGTATTCGGGATTTTTGGTGATTCTGCAACGGCCCAAGAGGCAAGTAAAGCTCTTTTAAACAATGATAATTGGCAGCTGTATCTTGTGGATATGATAACGCCGGGCACAGGTTACATGATATAGAGTGCGTGAGTCAGGTTAAATCCGGGATTATGTATCATGGATCTTGGATCGGTATTCTGGGGCGTCGTCAAGCGGTAAGACACAGGACTTTGGTTCCTGCATTCGGAGGTTCGAATCCTCCCGCCCCAGCCAGACTTTATCGGCCGATTAACAGAGACGGAAAAAATATATGGAAGATTTTATAATTTTTTCGGGTAATTCAAACCCGGAGCTTTCCAAAAAAATATGCGATTATCTGGATATGCCGCTTGGCGGAGAAAAACTAAAGCGATTCAGTGACGGTGAAATACAGATTGAAATCGATGAAAACGTTAGAAAAAGGGATGTATTTATAATTCAGTCGACTTGTGCGCCGGTGAACGAAAACCTGATGGAACTGCTGCTGATGATAGACGCCATGAAGCGCGCTTCAGCCACCCGGGTTACAGCGGTAATGCCTTATTACGGCTATGCAAGGCAAGATAAAAAAGTAGCACCGCGTGTCCCGATTAGTGCCAAACTGGTTGCGGACCTGCTGACGGTTGCCGGCGCCACCAGAATTATTACCATGGATTTGCATGCCGGTCAGATCCAGGGATTTTTCAACATCCCGGTGGACAATCTTTTTGCAGCATCGGTGCTGATCGATTATATGAGAAAAAATTTTAATGCTGATCTTATGATTATTTCCCCGGATGCGGGAGGCGTTGAGAGGGCCAGGGCCTTTGCCAAACGACTTAATGCCGGACTCGCAATTATCGATAAACGCCGGGATGCGCCCAACGAGGCCAAGGCCATGGCCGTAATCGGCGATGTCGAGGGAAAAGTTGCGGTTATCCTCGACGATATGGTTGACACGGCCGGCACCTTAACCGAAGCTGCTGCGGCTCTCACGGAAAAGGGGGCCAAGGAGATCCATGCTTGCTGTGCCCATGCGGTGCTGTCCGGTCCGGCGATCGAGCGCATTGAGAATTCGGCTTTAAAAACCATGGTTGTTACCGATACGATACCTTTACAGATTAATGCCCAAGCCTGTGAAAAGGTAAAGGTACTTTCAATTGCAGCGCTGGTCGGCGAGGCGATTATCCGCAGCCATATGGGAGATTCGGTAACTTCTCTTTTCGTGTAAAAAA